>CAXTSA010000051.1:6514-12151 GCA_964246755.1 uncultured Acidobacteriaceae bacterium | reverse complement strand
CCGTGGTGGCACGGGCAGCTGCTCTGGCTGCCGGCATTCCGTACCTGGTGTTCCCGCATGGCATGCTCGACCCCTGGTTTCGCCGGACCTATCCGCGAAAACACCTGAAGAAACAGCTCTTCTGGTGGTTGTCGCAGTATCGTGTGCTTTCCGACGCCTACCGCGTGGTCTTTACGACAGAAGCGGAACAGGAGCTTGCTCCCCAGACTTTCTGGCCACACCGGTGGCAGAGCACCGTTATTCCCCTCGGCACCAGCCTGACTTTAGGAGACGCGCTTCAACAGCGGGCGGCGTTTCTGGACACCATCCCTTCTCTCCAGGGCCGACGTTTTCTGCTGTTTCTCAGCCGCATCCACGAAAAGAAAGGCTGCGATCTCCTGTTAAAGGCCTTCTGCCGGATCGCAAGCGACCATCCCGACCTCGATCTGGTTCTGGCCGGTCCAGACCCGGAGGGCTTGGGCGCGGGCCTCAAGGAGATACCTGCGGCACAGGGCCTGGCCGGCCGGGTACACTGGCCCGGGATGCTGCAGGGCGACGTCAAATGGGGTGCGTTCCATGCGGCTGAGGCTTTTATCCTTCCTTCCCACCAGGAGAATTTCGGTATCGCCATTGCTGAGGCAATCGCCTGCAGACTGCCGGTCCTGATCTCCGACAAAATCAACATCTGGAACTACGTCACCGAGGATGGCACCGGGTTTGTGGATGATGACACGGAAGAGGGAACACTGCGCCTGCTGGAACGCTGGCTCGCCCTCGCGCCTGCCGAACGGGCCGCGATGGTCGAGCGCACGGACGCATCCTTTGAAAAGCGTTTCTCCATGCGGAGATGCGCCGCAAGCATCCGCGCTCTTGTCGAGGCAGCAGGCGCAAGCAGGAGCGGTTCCCCGCATTCCGAGCTCGTCCCGCTGCGGAAGGGCTGAACGGGAGAGAGCGCTCTCGTCTCCTCCCGCTCGAGATCGCTCGCAGCCCTTCAGCTCTTTCCCTCCAGGAGCTTCGCCAATCCAGGAAAAAGCGCTCACCGCGCCAGCATCGTCCAAGTTTCATACGCCAGCAATGCGGCAACGCCGACTCCTGCGTTGAACAGCAGCGCGACGCGCAGGGCAAGGAAGATCCCCGGCGCGGCATCCGGCTCGACGGCCAGTTCGGCGGAAGCTGCCGCCTGCGGTATGGGTGTTTCCTTCAAGAGCGAATCGAGATTGCTTTTCCGGATCCGCTTCGCGGCGGCGCGCGGCAGAGTGCCAGGCAGTGCAGGGGGAAGCTCCCTTTCAGTCTTAGAAGGGTGTACGTGGGTCAGCAAGGCGGTTGGCATGGTTAGAATTCCTTTCCGTCCCCGACTCTATCGGCCAGACAGTCCGGTTTCGTGAGGGACATTTCTCAAAAAAGCCGCCATCGCCCATTCTGGGACCGCGGATCGAGCGTGTCCCGATTTGGCTCTGGTGCGGGGCCCCTCCGCCAACTAGCGGAAGCTGCCATCACGCAGCGGCCGCCCGCCTCAGCTTCCCCTTCACCGCAGCCAAATCGTTCTCTCGCTCTTCTTGACGCGTCGGTGGCGCCCTTCTAGATTGAAGATGGACCACTTGAAAGGTGACCTCTGGTGTCTTCGGCTCCGCACTACTTTTGGAACTACCTTCCCCTGCTCTTCCAGGTGCTGCTCGCGGTTGGCGTGGGATGCGCCATGGCGGCCGGATCCTTTTTCATCGGCGCGCGCAATGTCAGCAAAGCCAAGCTCGCCGTGTACGAATCCGGCATCCCGGCAGAAGGCGACGCGCGCGGACGGTTTTCTGTACGCTTTTACATGGTCGCGATGATGTTCATCCTGTTCGACGTGGAAGCAGTGTTCATGCTTCCCTGGGCCGTTATCTATCGCCAGCTCCCGGCGATCACCGGCTCCCGGCTGTTCGGTTTCTGGGAGATCCTTGTGTATCTTGGGTTCGTCATGGTGGGCTTCTTTTATATCTGGAAAAAAGGCATTCTCGACTGGTCTTCAGACAAGGCGGATCTGTAACCATGGCCACCCATGTTCTCGATCGAGACGCTGTACTGTCCCAGATGGCCGGCAACCGAGCCGTGGCAGCCCTGGGCTCCGAGCTGATTCGCGATGCGAAGTTCGATCGCGGGGAATTGAGTCTAACCGTCGCCCCGGAAAATATCCGCGACGCAGCCCGCTCCATGCAAGCCGCCGGCTACAACTTCCTCGAAGATGTGACAGCGGTCGACTGGCTGCCGGCCGAGCCGCGGTACCAGGTCACTTATCACATCTTGTCGCACTCTCTCAAGGAGCGTGTGCGTCTCCGCATCTTCGTCGATTCCGTGGTCGGCGGCGCTGACTCGATCACGCCCGTATGGCCCTCGGCTGACTTCTACGAGCGCGAAGTGTTTGACCTGTTCGGCATCCGGTTCCATGGTCACCCGAATCTGCGCCGCATCATGATGCCGGACGACTTTGAAGGCCACCCGCTACGCAAGGACTTCCCCGTGGAGGGGTATCGCTAGATGAGCCAGTTCACTGAAACCGCATCGCTGATTGCACCGCGTCCAGACGACCCCACCAAAGACAAAACCATGATCCTGAACATGGGTCCGCAGCACCCGTCAACGCACGGGGTGCTCCGGCTTGTGGTTGAGATCGACGGCGAAACCGTGCTACGACTCGTGCCCGATATCGGGTACCTGCATACGGGCATCGAGAAGACCTGCGAGGCGAAGTTTTACCAGCAGGTGGTCCCGCTCACCGACCGCATCGACTACCTGTCCCCCATGAGCAACAATCTGTGCTACTGCCTGGCCGTGGAGAAGTTGCTGCAGATTGAAATTCCCGCTCGGGCACAGTGGTTGCGGGTCATGCTGAATGAGTTGACCCGGTTGAACTCGCATCTGGTGTGGCTGGGTACGCATGCCATGGATATCGGCGCGTTGACGGTTTTTCTTTATACCTTTCGGGAAAGAGAAGATGTTTTGCGTCTCTTCGAGCACGTGGCCGGCCAGCGTATGATGACCTCCTACTTCCGCATCGGCGGGGTTTCGCTCGAGCCGCCCCTCGACTTCTTCGAGATGGTGCAGAAGTTCATCACCCGCATGCCGTCGAAGATCGATGAATACCAGAACCTGCTCACCGGCAACCCGATCTGGGTCGACCGGCTGAAAGGTGTCGGGTATCTAAGCCCCGAGGACGCAATCGCGCTTGGCGTGACCGGGCCGCCCTTGCGCGCCTCGGGCGTGGACTGGGATCTGCGCCGCGACATGCCGTACACCGGGTATGAGAAGTTTCAGTTCAAGGTACCGCTCGGCAAAAACGGCGACGTGTGGGACCGCTACACCATCCGGCTCGAAGAAATGCGCGAATCCGTCAAGATCATCCAGCAGACGCTCGACGGGATCCCGGAAGGCCCGATCACAGCGGACGCGCCCAAGGTCGTGCTCCCCGATCGCGAAAAGATGAAGACCGAGATGGAATCGCTCATCTACCACTTCAAGATCGTGACCGAAGGCTTTCAGGTTCCGGCCGGGGAGGTCTACCAGGCGATCGAGTCGCCACGCGGCGAGATGGCTTACTACGTCGTTTCGGACGGCACGGCCAAGCCGTACCGCGTACACATGCGCAATCCATCCTTTGCGACGCTGCAGGCGCTCGATACGATGTGCCGGGGTCGCTTGCTCGCCGATGTGGTTGCGGTGATCGGTTCGATCGATATCGTGCTAGGCGAAATTGACCGGTAACAGCACAGACAAGGCGGCGCGGGAGGAGCTCTGGATCTCCTTCCATTCGCTGCTGCAGGCCTACCTGGCGGCCGGTTGCATGGGCGCCGAGGTGCCGCAAGCGCTCGTTCTCGCGCCGGAGCCGCACCAGTTGCAGCTCGTGGGGACTGCGCACACGGCCAAGCTGGAGATTCGCCCCGAAACAGGTGAAGGGTACTGGGCGGTGTTCACTGGAGCGGTCATGCTGGATGAGGGCGCGTTTCGGCTCGGTCTGGACGCGCTGTTTGAGTGGAGCGGCAAGACGGGTCGGCTGGAGATGGACGCGATCGCCGAGGCGCTCGCTACACTGGTACTAACCTAGTGCTGTTGCATTGCTGGAGCGGAAGACAACTATGAGCACCCAAACGACAATTTTTTCGCCGGAACTTGCCGCCCGGCTCGACCATCTGGTAACGCTTTACCCCGTCAAACGGTCGGCGCTGATCCCCATGCTGCTCTACGCGCAGGACGAGATCGGCTACATTTCGGACGCGGTGGTCCGCGAGTCGGCCGAGCGGGTCGGCGTTACCGAGCTTGATGTGCGCAACGTGCTTTCGTATTACTCCATGCTGCGCACCGAGCCGGCCGGCAAGTTCAATATCCAGGTCTGCACCAACATCTCGTGCATGTTGCGCGGCGGCTATGAAATCCTCGACCACTGCAAAGAGAGGCTCGGGATTCACAAGAACAAAGGCGTCTCGAGCGACGGACTTTTCTCGGTAGAAGAGGTCGAGTGCATCGGAGCATGCTGCTGGGCGCCGGCGATCCAGGTCAACTACGACTTTGTCGAGAACGTGACGCCCGCGTCGATGGACGCGACGATCGAGGAGTACAGGTTGCGAGCGCGCCCGCAATAAGGACTACTGGCAAGGCTCCGGCGGCTTTGCAGGCGCTCAAAAGGCATCAGCGTACGCGCGCGAACGCACAAGCGGTACGAGAGTACTCTGGAGAGACTATGTATCTTGTTTCGCATCCCGATGAAGTCAAAATCATCTCCTTCCGCTTCGGTCAAGGCGCCGAGAAGATTGATAAATACATTGAGCTCGGCGGCTACGAGCAGGCCCGCCGCGCCATTGACATGGGCCCCGAGGCGATCATCAATGAGATGAAGGCCTCGAACCTGCGCGGCCGCGGGGGCGCGGGCTTTCCCACCGGGCTTAAATGGTCGTTTGTGCCGAAGACCTCCGAACGGCCCAAATACATCCTGGTGAACGGCGACGAGAGCGAGCCCGGCACCTGCAAAGACCGCCCCATCTGCGAGTACGATCCGCACTCCATCATCGAGGGCACCATTATCGCGGGCCTCGCGGTCGGCGCGAAGACGGGTTTCATCTACATGCGCGGCGAGTACCGCTACCTGCTCGACATCATGGACAAGTGCATTGCCGAGGCCTACGCGAAAGGCTTTCTGGGCAAGAATATCTTCGGCATGGAAGGCGTGGACTTTGACTGCATCTCGCACACGGGCGCGGGCGCGTATGAAGTCGGCGAAGAGTCGGCGCTGATGGAGTCGCTCGAGGGCAAGCGCGGTGTCCCGCGCATCCGCCCCCCCTTCCCTGCCGTGGTCGGACTGTACGGCGGCCCGACCGTGATCAATAATGCCGAGACGATCGCGAGCGTGCCGCATGTGCTGCGGCTGGGAGGGGCGGAGTACGCGAAGATCGGCACCGACCGCAATGGCGGGACGCGGCTGTTCGGCATCTCGGGCCACGTCAACAGGCCGGGTGTGTATGAGCTGCCGATGGGCTACTCTCTGCGAAAAGCGATCTACGATGTCGCCGGCGGCATCCCGAACGGAAGGAAACTAAAGGCAGTGGTCCCGGGCGGGTCGTCCACGCCAGTGCTCAAGGCAGACGAGATTGATGTCGGCATGGACTTCGACCAGCTCGCAAAGGCTGGGAC
>CAXTSA010000051.1:0-6492 GCA_964246755.1 uncultured Acidobacteriaceae bacterium | reverse complement strand
TTCCGCCGGTATGGTGGTGCTCGATGAGACCGTTTCGATCGTCGAGTTCGCGCTACGCACGATCAAGTTCTACCAGCACGAAAGCTGCGGCTGGTGTATCCCGTGCCGCGAGGGTACGGACTGGCTCAAGAAAACCATCACGCGCGTATACCAGGGCAATGGTGTATCGAAGGATCTGGACAACATCAAGTACCTGGCCGAGAACATGATGGGCCGAACGTTTTGCCCGCTTGGTGACGCGGCGGCTATGCCGACGATCGGATTCATCACCAAATTCCGCGAAGAGTTTGAGGCATTTCTCGCAGAAAATCCGCCCACACCGGGGCTCATCTTGCACGAGGCACCGGATAACCTGGTGCAGCTCGCGGCGCATTGACGCCGAAGGAAGCAGTACGCATGGTCGAAAAAGATGGTTGGCGATTGAAGGCGCAAACCGGCAGCCATCGCCATTTTGTGCATCCTGTGAAGCCTGGCAAGGTAAGCATACCGATGCACAATGGCGACATACCCATCGGTACATTGCGCAACATCCTGAAGCAGGCAGGGCTCCTATGACGAAGCGATATCTAGTGGTGTACGAAAAGGGGTTGAGCAACTGGGGAGGCTATTCTCCGGCAGTTCCGGGATGCGGGTCCACCGGCGCCACTCTGGAAGAGATGCGGGCCATGATGAAGGAAGCCGTCGAGGGCCACTTCCAGGTCATGGCAGACGACGGCGATACACTTCCGGAGCAAAGCAACGCAGTCGTGGACTTCACAGACGAGACACTCGCCAACGGGGTAGAGTTCTGTGTTGTCGAATGGCTCGAAGTGCGCATGCCTTCCCAAATAACACTTGCCGTCCAGCAACCCGCGCTTGCAAACAGCACACAGGACCAACCACACCATGGCTGAAGTAAAAACCGTATCCCTCCTCGTTGACGGCAAGCAGCTTACCGCGCCGGCCGGCACTCTACTCATCGACGCCTGCAAGAGCGCGGGCATCAACGTCCCCTCCTTTTGCTACTACCCCGGCCTGTCGCTGCAAGGCGCCTGCCGCATGTGCGTGGTGCGCGTTGAAAAGATGCCCAAGCTCCAGACCGCCTGCACCACGCCGGTCACCGAAGGCATGGTCGTCACGACCGAGAGCGACGAGATCGCGCAGTCGCGCAAGGGCATCCTTGAGCTGCTGCTCGGCAATCACCCGCTCGATTGCCCGGTGTGCGACGCCGGAGGCCAGTGCGAGCTGCAGGACATGACGTTCAAGTACGGCGCGTCCGAGTCTGGCTATACCGAGACGAAGAACCATCGCGAGGAGCAGCAGTGGTCGCCGGTCGTCTACTTCGACCGCCCGCGCTGCATCCTTTGCTACCGGTGTGTGCGCGTCTGCGGCGAGGGCATGGATGTGTGGGCGCTCGGCGTACAGAACCGCGGCGCGGCGTCTGTGATCGCGCCGAACATGGGCGACCATCTGGACTGCGAGGAATGCGGTGCCTGCATCGATATCTGCCCGGTGGGCGCGCTCACCTCCGGCTCGTACCGCTATAAAACCAGACCGTGGGAGATGAACCATACCGCGACCATCTGCACCCACTGCGGCGACGGTTGCAAAACCACGCTCGGCACCCGGCAGGACAATGAGGGTTCCGAGATCGTGCGCGGCGACAATCGCGACAAGAGCGGCATCAACGGCGATTTCCTGTGCATCAAGGGCCGCTACTCGTTCGACTTCGCCAATCGCGAGGACCGCATCACCAAGCCGCTCGTCCGGCAAGCCAACGGCAAGCTCGAACCCGTGACCTGGGAGGTCGCGCTGGACTACGCCGGCAAGCGCCTGCGCGAAATCCGCGACACCCGCGGCGGCTCAGCGATTGGCGTCCTCGGCTCGAACCGCACCACGAACGAAGAAAACTACCTGCTGCAGAAGTTTGCGCGCGCCGTACTGGCAACAAACAACATCGACCACCACCGCACGGCCGACTACCCGGCATTTTTAGCCGCGCTCGGCGGCGCGAAAGACCGCACGGCCAGTCTGCGCGATTTCGAGAGCGCGCCGGCGATGCTCGTGCTCGGCAATGACCCGACCGAGCAGCACCCACTGCTGGCCTGGAACATCCGCTCCAACGTGCGCCAGCACCGCGCCAAGCTTTACCTGGCGAACCACGCGGACATCAAGCTGCGTCGGCAGGCCAAGGCCGCGCTGCAGATTCCAGCCCACGGCTACTCCGCGTTGATCAGCTATCTGGCTGGCCGTGAGTCGGAGTTCGTTGCGGACGACCCCGCGACCAAGTTTCGCGAGGCCCTGCTGGCCGAGGAAACCCTGGTCATCGCCTTCGGTTCGGAGTTCCGCGGACGCGATCTCGAGGCGTTGGTCGCATGGGCGCTGTCCCGACCCAACATCAAGCTCGCGGCGCTGGGCGACTATGTCAACTCACGCGGCGCGGCCGACATGGGGCTCCTGCCCGACTTCCTGCCCGGCTACGTGCCCGTCTCGCAGGGCAATGCATTCGCTGAAGAGTATGGCACGGCTATGCCGACCAATCCGGGGTTGAACCTGGTCGAGATGATGGACGCCGCCGCGCGCGGTGACCTGGGCGCGCTTTACGTCGTCGGTTCGAACCCGGTCTCACGCTACGGCATCGATCCTGCTGGGCTGCGGAACACGTTTCTCATCGTGCAGGATATGTTCCTGACAGAGACCGCGGCGCTGGCCGACGTGGTGCTGCCGGCCGCTTATCTCTACGAGAAGTCCGGCACGGTCACCAACACCTACGGCGACATCCAGCTCGCGAAGAAAGCCGCCGACACAGCCGGCGTTCGCCCGGACTTCGAGCTCATTGTGCGCATTGCCGACAAGATGGGCGCGCGCGCACAATCGCTCGTGCCGTTCGGCAAGGGGCTGCGCGCCGACATGGGTCAGTCGCGCGGCGCGCAGTCGGGCGAGGCCGACCGGCATGCCCTGTGGCTCGCCGCCAACAACTACGAGCCGAAACTGAGCCCGTTTGACCCGTTCGCCACCTTCGACGAGATCCAGCGGCTGGTGCCCTCCTATGCGATCTCGCGTTTCGAGCTGCTCTCGGGCTCGGATAAGCCGATGCGCACGGATCTGGTCCAGATAGGCACGCTGCCCCCGGACCGCGCGGATCTCGTGCTGCCGGCGAACGATACGCTGTTCACTTCAGGTACACTGGGCCGTTACTCGCCGGTGCTGCATGAAGTGCTGGAGAGCCGCGAAGCCCGGCCGGCCGAGGCCGCGGCAGACTAGGGCCGGGCCGGGCTTTTTCCACGAAGAGCTCGATCCGACAGGCTGCAAGCATACAGAATCTCGCAAGAACGGAAGGCTCTAACGCGTGTCCACGATCCTCATCTTTGTCCTGCTGAGTGTTCTCAAGATCGCCGTGGTGTTCGTGATCCTGCTCACTGCGGTGGCCTACACGGTCCTGCTGGAACGCAAGGTAGTGGGCCGCATCCAGAACCGCTGGGGGCCTTCGAGGGTCGGTCCCTTCGGACTGCTGCAGCCGCTCGCCGACGGCCTCAAGCTCTTCACCAAGGAAGACTTGATGCCGACCGACGTCTATCGACCGCTCTACGTCATCGCGCCGATCATCGCCGTAGCCTGCGCCTTGATCTCGATCGCAGTGGTGCCGTTCGGGCGCCAGATTAGCTGGCACGGCGTGGACCTGTTCGAGATCGCCGATGTGAATATCGGACTGCTGGTGGTGCTGGGTGTCACTTCGGTCGGCGTCTACGGCATCGCGCTTTCCGGCTGGGCGTCGAACAACAAGTACTCTCTGCTCGGCTCGCTCAGGGCCAGCGCGCAGCTTATCTCATATGAGCTCGCGCTCGGGCTCTCGCTGGTCGGCGTGGTTATGCGCGCGGGCTCCCTACGCCTGCGCGACATTGTCAATGTGCAATCAACCCATGGCCTGCTGAGCTGGAACGTCTTCGGCGGACTGCAATTTGTTGCGTTCTTCATTTACCTGATGGCCGCCTACGCGGAAACCAATCGCACCCCGTTCGATCTGCCCGAAGCCGAGAGTGAACTCGCCGCCGGCTACCACACCGAATACTCCTCGATGAAGTTCGCGATGTTCTTCATGGCCGAGTACGCGAACATGATCACGGTCGCCTGTGTGGCCACGCTGCTTTTCTTTGGCGGCTGGTCGAGTCCGCTTGGGCACCTGCTCCCGGAGAACTTCGGCGGGGCTCTCCTTGGAGCGCTTCTGCCGGTCTTCTGGTTTGTCTTTAAAGTGCTTCTCTTCCTGTTCCTCTATATCTGGGTGCGCGGCACGCTGCCCCGCTTCCGCTACGACCAGCTCATGGGCTTCGGCTGGAAGTTCCTGATGCCGCTTGCGGTGCTCAACATTGTCGCCAGCAGCTTGTGGTTCGCCTGGCGCACACCGTTCTAAACGACGGTTCCAGCGACCGAGGCAGGCAAGCGCTTCGGTCGCAAGTGATTTACAATTTGATTTCTTCAACAACAGCCGAATCGCTGTCGCCCAAAACCAAGCCGATTTTATGCGAGCCATCGCTTGAGTGAGTGTGATCCCGAATGTACCTGGTCCTGTTCTTTATCTTCGCGGCTCTTTGTATCGCGGGCGCGTTGAACCTGCTGATAACGCGCCACCCCATCAACAGCGCGCTCTCGCTGATCGTGGTCATGACCTCGCTTGCGGTGCTTTACCTGCTGCTCGGCGCCGAGTTCCTCGCTGCGGCGCAGGTGATCGTATACTCGGGCGCCATCATGGTGCTGTTCACCTTTGTCATCATGCTGCTCAACGCGGGCGAGGAAGACCGCTCGCGATCGACGAGCAAAGTCGCCTTTGCCGCCGGCTTTCCCGGCGTTGCTGCCCTGGTGTGCCTGCTGTCGTTCGTCTTCCTGCATGCAAGGCTGCACCTCGGAAACACCCGCCTCGGCGACCAGCTCGTCTCAACCTCCGCGCTCTCGCGTGTGCTGTTCCGCGACCTGCTGCTTCCTTTCGAGGTCACCTCCGTGCTGATCCTGATCGCCATTCTCGGCGCCGTCGCGCTCGCTCGCAAGGAGCAGGCATGAACGTTCCAGTCGCCTACTACCTGGTCCTGAGCGCCATCCTGTTCTCCATCGGTGTCGGCGCGTTTCTAATTAAACGCAACATCGTCACCATCTTCATGTCGATCGAGCTCATGCTCAACGCGGTCAATCTCGCCTTCGTCGCTTTCTCGCATATGCGGCACGACGTTTCCGGCCAGCTTTTCGTGTTCTTTGTCATGGTGGTTGCCGCGGCTGAGGCAGCCGTCGGCCTGGCCATCATTATCGCGCTGTTCCGCGCGCGCAACACGCTCAACGTCGACCAAGTCGACTTGATGAAATTATGAACGGGGCTATGAACGGTTACTCCTCCCTGCACCTGCTCTGGATCCCACTGCTGCCGTTCCTCGGTTTCCTGATCAACGGAACCGTTGGCCGCCGGTTGTCGCGGCCGGTCGTCTCCGCCGTTGCGCTGCTTTCAACCGGGCTTTCGTTCGCGCTGGTTGCGAATATCGCGCTGCGGTTCGGCTCGCTCGCGCTGCCCCATCTTGAGTACGTCGCGCCCTGGATCGTGGCCGGCCACTTCCATGCCGACTTCGCGTTCGTCGTCGATCAGCTCACGATGGTCTTCCTGCTCGTCATCACGGGCATTGGCTTTCTCATCCATCTCTACTCCGTCGGCTACATGGCGCATGAAGAAGGCTTCTGGCGCTTCTTCGCCTACCTCAATCTGTTCATGTTTTTCATGCTCACGCTGGTGCTCGCCGAAAACTTCCTGCTGCTCTTCGTAGGCTGGGAAGGTGTCGGCCTCGCCTCGTACCTGCTGATCGGCTACTACTTCGACCGGGACTCGGCTGCCAACGCCGGACGCAAGGCATTCGTCGTCAATCGCATCGGCGACTTCGGTTTTCTCGTCGCGATGTTCCTGGTCATCGTGCACTTCGGCACGCTCTCGTTCCCCGCCGTCATGGCTGAGCTGGCGCAGGCGCCCGCGCTGCACGGCGGCTGGCTCACCGCGATCGCGCTCTGCCTTCTGCTGGGCGCCGCGGGCAAGTCCGCCCAGATCCCGCTCTATGTCTGGCTGCCGGACGCGATGGAAGGTCCTACGCCCGTCTCCGCGCTGATCCACGCGGCGACCATGGTCACCGCCGGCGTCTACTTGGTCGCTCGCGCGCATCCCATTTTCGATCGCTCGCCCTTTGCGCTCGCTTGTGTCGCTATCATCGGCTGCGCAACCGCGTTCTTCGCCGCGACGATCGGCTTGATGCAGACCGACATCAAGCGCGTGCTGGCCTACTCGACCGTCTCGCAGCTCGGCTACATGTTCATGGCCTGCGGCGTAGCGGCGTACTCGTCGGCGATCTTCCACGTCGTCACGCATGCGTTCTTCAAAGCGCTGCTGTTCCTCGCGGCCGGATCGGTCATCCACGCGCTCGCGGGCGAGCAGGATATGCGCGTGATGGGCGGCCTGCGCACCAAGATTCCCGTCACGTTCTGGACGATGAC
>CAXTSA010000050.1:0-12267 GCA_964246755.1 uncultured Acidobacteriaceae bacterium | reverse complement strand
GCCGAGGCTCCGTTCGCCGGGCCGGCAACGCCCATTCCCTCAGACTTCGGCGCTTCGCCCCCCGGTGCGGCAAGCGAGAGGAAAGCAGGCTCCATGGCGACTTGGACCGCGTCTTCGGCCTCCTGCTCATTGATCCCGGCCTTCTCGAAGCTGGGCCGGTTCAACGACAGGTAGGGCAGTTCCTGGTGCGAGAGCAGGTAGTCGACGTTTTCGCCGGGAGAAAACTTGGCATTCATGGCGCGGTTCAGGTCGGCGATCAACTTTTGCGTGTTGATGTAGGCGCCCGGGAGGCCCAGGGCGGAGGAGACCGCGGGGGTGGGTGCGATGCCGTGGTCGGCCGACAGGGCGAGCACCACGTTGGCAAGGCCGCCGGGGACATGGGTGTCCAGCCAGTTGAAAAAGCTGTCGAGGTCCGTGTCGAGGCCGTCCACCATCGCGTGCTCCTCGGGTGAATCGGGGCCGAAGTGGTGGCCTTCGAGGTCGTTCGGAGAGAGCGACAGCGTGAGCAGGTCGGTGGTCGCGCGGCCCCCCAGCTGCTCGCCGGCGATCAGGGCTTCAGCAAAGGCGATCTCGTAGGTGTTGGCGGCGTCGGTGATCCCGACCTGGCTATAGAAGTTGGTCAGGTCGGGCACCTTTGCAGCGGTTGCGGCTTGCCCGATGGCCGGACCGTTGTTGAAGTCCACGGCCCACTGCGGCAGCGCGGTCATGTAGTAGGACGAGGTCAGGAAGCGGCCGGTGGTCGAGTCGATCCAGAAAGCGCCGTTGGCGGCAGCGCCGGCCGGCAGGATGGCGGCGCGATCCTTCAGCGAGACGCCGTACACGCGGGAGGCGCCACCGGTGGCAAGGCGGAGCTCATCGCCGAGGGTGGAAGCGAGCGCGTTGCGCGGCGAGGCGGCGCTGCCTGCCTTTTTCGCGCTCCCAGCGGCAGCCGGCGGGTTTGCCGGAGACTGGCTTGCACCGGCGCCGGTGTCTCCCGCCTGCGCCTGGGCGATCTCCGGGGTTTCGACCAGGGTGTAGCGGTCATCCTCGACCGAGGAGATGGGCCGCTGCTTGTTGCGCGATAAGTCCCACCACTCATTCGACGCGATGCCGTGCCCGTCGGTGTACGCGCCGGTGCCGAGGGTGGCGTGGCCGGGCGCAGTTTTGGTGTTGGCGTAGCCGTAGTAGCAGTCGGGGAAGTAGGCGCCGCGGTCGAGAAAGAGCCGAAAGCCGCGCCCTTTGAACTCCGCGCGGTAGCGCTGGAGGTAGTCGGCGCGGAACTGGTCGATGACGACCAGCACTACGAGCTTGGGGTGCCCGTCGTAGGCGGCGGCATGGGCAACGGGGATGGCCGTGAGCGGCAACGATGCGGAAACGAGCAGGGCGAGCAGGCGCTTGAGCATGGCTTTCGGAAGTACACCTTTCAGCGGCGTGTGGCGGCGTTGTTCTATGGTACTGCCGCTATTACGGGAAGACCTGACGCTCCGACAGCATGCTCCGGTGCAGGATGCGTGAGATGGTGACACCTTTCGACGTCTTGCGGTAGATAATGACGTGCTTGCCTTGTTCGATCCTTCGCAGCCCATCGCGAACGCTGCCACACGGGCGGCCTAGTTCGGAAGCGTGGCTCAGAAGAGAGAAGGAATGCCTGAGACCGGCAAGGTAGCGGCTAGCTTGCGTCTCGCCCCATGTACGTAGAGTGTAGGCGCCGATAGCGCGCGAAGGTCAGCCATTGCGGATCGAGAGAGGCGCACGGCTGCCATTGCTATTGTTTGCTCTCGCTGATGCCGAGTTCCTGATGTATCTGCGCGAATATTTCGTCGACGCTGCCTTCCGCAATGCCGCTGGCATCGCCTTCATCAATAGCCGCGCGCAGGGCGGTCAACTTCTCCTGGTACTCGCGGTCTTCGCTTTCCAGCTTCCGCAGCGCGGCGCGGACGACGTCGCTTGCGTCTTCGTAGAAACCTTCAGCGACCCTGCCGGCGATGAACTGTTCCAGTTCAGGAGTGAGCTCAATGTTGCGAGTCGGCATGCGTTTGCTCCTTTTCAGTCCCGGAATTGTGAGTCCCGGAATTGTGAGTCCCAGAAGTGTTAGTCCCAGAATAACGCCCGGGGAAAGCTCTGTTTGCCCTTCGCGCGGGATCGTAATCCCAACGTTCGACGCACAGGCGAGGGTGGCCCGGAAACCCTTGTGCATTTGTGCCATCCTACCGCGCATGGCCTCCAAACGAAGTTTCGATGCCGAACTAGCCGCCCTCGAGGGGCTTCGCGAGCTGTCACCGGAGGCCGCTGAGCCCGCGCTCAAAAGGGCTCTGGGGCAGCGCAACAACTTTCTGGTCGCCAAAGCCGCCGCGCTTGCGCAGCACCACTGGCTGACCCGCTTGACCCCGGAAATGGTCGCAGCGTTCGGCCGCTTTATGGATGACCCGGCGAAGACCGACCCGCAGTGCTGGGCCAAGAACGCGCTTGCCAAGGCGCTTGCCGCCTTTCGAGTACCAGGAGCCGGAGCTTTTCCTCGCCGGGATGCAGCACATCCAGCTTGAGCCGGGGTGGGGCGGCGCCTCTGACAGCGCCGGGCCTCTGCGCGGCGCCTGTGCGCTGGCGCTGGTGCAGTGCCGCGAGCTCGACAGCCACCGCGTGCTGCTTTCGCTCCTGCCGTTGTTCGCCGATCGGGAGCCTTCCGTCCAGGTCAATGCCGTGCGTGCCGTGGAGCAGGTCGGCACGGATTCGGCGGCTCTGCTACTGCGTTTGCGCGCCGAGCTTGGGTCGGGCGAGCCGGAGCTGCTGGGGGCCTGCTACACGGGCGTGCTTGCGCTGGAGGGGGCGGCCGCAATCCCGTGGGCTGCGCGCTTTCTCCGCCCCGAGGACGATGCCGCTGCCGAGGCTGCAATGGCCATCGCGCAGACCCATACGCCCGAAGCCTTTGAGCTGCTGCGCACTACATACGCCCGGGCGCGTGATCCGTGGTTTCGCACGGCGGTTCTGTCGACAATCGCGCTCACCCGCCGACCGGAGGCTACAGATTGGCTTCTGGAGCTTGCGGCCGGCGCGCAGCGCGATGCTGCCGATGCGCAGGAGGCGCTCTGCCGGTCGGCTCCCGCAGCGGCTACGCTCGAGCGGCTCAGGCAATGTGGCCGGCCCTGCCCGTGAGCTGGCCTTGGCCGGTTCACTTGTAATTCACTTGTAAGATGATCTATGTATGCACGATTTAAGCCTGTTACGCAGCGCTCTACCGCTGGTGGAAGAACGTCTGCGCGCCCGCGGGCTGGACCCCGCCGCGGTGCTGGGCGACTTCCATCGGCTGGATGCGCACCGGCGTGCGCGCATTACCGAAGCCGAAAAGCTGAAGGCCGAGCGCAACTCGCTGAGCGAGGAAGTGGCGCGTGCACGCCGGGCCGGAACCGATGCGTTCGCGATCATGGACGAGGTGCGCCGGCTGAAAGTGGAAGGCGAAGCGCTCGAGCGCTCTGCCGCCGAAGCCGAGGATGAGTTGCGCGCGACCCTCGCGGCGCTGCCGAACCTGCCCGCTGCGAGTGTGCCGCCGGGCTCCGACGAGTCGGCCAACGTCGAGATCAAGCGCTGGGGGGCTCTGCCGGAGTTCCCATTCGCGCCGAAGCCGCACCATGAACTGGGCGAGACACTTGGCATTCTTGACCTCCCGCGGGCGGCAAAGCTTTCGGGCGCCCGGTTCGCGGTGTTCTGGGGCGAGGGCGCTCGGCTGGAGCGGGCGCTCGGCCAGTGGATGCTGGACGTGCAGACCCGCGAGCACGGCTACACCGAGGTGGCGCCGCCGCTCCTGGTCAACAGCCGGTCGCTGTTCGGCACCGGGCAGCTGCCGAAGTTTGCCGACGACCTGTTTCGCTCGGTCGATCCCGAGGGCTACGAGCAAGCGGCTGTGCGCGAGAACGACCACTGGCGGATCCCCACCGCCGAGGTGCCGCTGACCAATCTGCTGCGTGACGAGATCGCGGAGGGCGCTGACCTGCCGCTCTCGGTCACCGCGCTGACCGCCTGCTTCCGGTCCGAGGCCGGTTCGTACGGGCGCGATGTGCGCGGGATTATCCGCCAGCACCAGTTCTCGAAGGTGGAGCTGGTGAAGTTCGCAAAGCCGGAAGAAAGCGAGGCAGCGCACGAGCAGATGACGCGCGATGCGGAGACCATCCTCGAACGGCTGGAGCTGCCGTATCGCCGCATGCTGTTGTGCGCGGGCGACATGGGCTTTTCCGCCGCGAAGACCTACGACCTGGAGGTGTGGCTGCCGGGGCAGAATGCCTACCGGGAGATTTCGTCTGTTTCCAACTGCGAGGCCTTCCAGGCTCGGCGGGCCAATATCCGGTTCCGGAACGCGAAGGGCAAGGCGGAGCATCTACACACCCTGAACGGCTCGGGCCTGGCGGTTGGGCGCGCCTGGGTGGCGGTCGTCGAGAACTACCAGCGGGAAGACGGCACGGTGCGCGTACCCGCCGTGCTGCAGCCATACATGGGCGGCCTCGAAACCATTGGGCCGGATGTCTCCGGGATGCGACGCGGGCGAAAGTAGGGAGGGGCTCTGTGGGGTTGATCAAAAGCTACATCTTCTGGAAGTATGACCGGGGCAGCTTCCATTACGACGTGATGGTGTCGTTCATTCTGCTGTTCCTCTTTGTGACGCCGCACCTGTTCAACTACGGGGACCATCCCGTGGCGGACCATCTTTCGCCATCGACGGTGCTGGTGCGTCCAACAGAGTCAGGCGCGATCTATGAGGTGCCCGCCGACCAGGTGCACCCCGAGACGGGCATGCTGGCCCGCCGGATGGAAGGGCCGCTCGAAGCAGCGATTGCGCCGGTCTCCGGTCCGGTGACGATTGATCGCTGGGAGTCTTTGAAGGATGCAAGCGGGACGGTGACGGCGTACAAGGTCTGGGCGCACCGTTAGAAGTGAAGTGTGGCTAATGGCTGAGGAAGGTGTCGAAAGTCTTTTCTCTGGCCGCGAATTGTGCGCTGGGCGCACCGGTAAAGGAGTGTTGCAATGCGGATGGTGAGCAGGCTGGTACTAGGCGCGGCGGTCGCGATGGCGAGCGTTGCGGCCCAGGCAGTGGTTCAGGCGCAGGACGCGCAGTTGACGAAGGTGCTGGCGCAGATGGACGCCGGGGCGGCGAAGTTCGCGAGCGCGCAGGCGGAGTTTACCTGGGACCAGCTCACCGCCGTGGTACAGGAGCACAACATCCAGAAGGGCACCATCGCCTTCCGCCGCGGCGCGAAAGGCACCTCGATGATGGCCCATGTCGTGACCGAAGACGGACAGCCGGCGCCGAAAGATGTTTTGTTCAGCGGCGGCGAGCTGAAGCTGTACCAGCCGTCCATCAAACAGGAGACGGTGCTGCAGGCGGGGAGCAACCGCGAGCAGTTTGAGAGTTTCGCGACCCTCGGCTTCGGCGGCAGCGGCAAGGACCTGCAGGCGAACTGGAACGTGAGCTACGACGGCACGGACACCATCGACGGGGTTTCTGTCGCGAAGCTCGGGCTTGCCCCCAGGCGCCCGGCGCCTAACCAGATGTTCACGCGCATCGAGATATGGATCGACCCGGCGACCGCGACCTCGCGCAAGCAGGTGTTTTATACCGCCGGCGGCGACACGCGGACCGCGATGTACACCGGCATCAAGCTGAACTCCACGCCGGAAAGTGCGTTCGCGTTGAAGGTTCCGTCCGGGACGCAGGTGATCAAGAAGTAGTTTCTAAAGCATTTTCACAGTTACTGTGGGGCACCCGGTATCTGCGAAATGCAGCTTTTCTTGACGGAAAAGCTGCGGGGAGTGCAGCGCCTTACCTCGCACCTACTGTGAAAATGCTCTAGCTCTTGGTTTGGTTCTGGGCTGTTTTGTTTCCAAAGACGCGAGCCAAAGCCAGGCCGCCAAGTACAAACACCATCGGGAAACACTCGAGCGTGTAGCGCGGCTCCGGCGCCTCGATGGTGAACAGGAGCGCGCAGCGCAGGAAGGTAAACGCGGCAAAGACGCCCAGCAGCGGCGGCCTGCCCAGCGCGCCCGCGATCGCCAGCCCGAGGTAGGCGACGTTGAGCGCCGCGAAGGCCCAGGCAAGCACGGTGTCCGGTCCCTCCAAGCGGTACCGCCACCAGCGGAGGTCAATGTTGAACAACTCGACCCGGGGCCGAAACCACATGTCGGCAAGCCGGAGCAGCGGCAGTCCAACGTAGAAGCGCAGGGGGTGCGCGGCGATCCGGTCGCCGGCGAGCGCGGCGAAGCGGGCGTCGAGCGCGGGGGTGATGGTGGTGTTCCGGTTGTAAGCGGCCAAAAGGTCGGCAGTGGCGCGGAGTTGCGGTGCGGAGTCGAAGGCGCGGCTGGGCAGCTCGTCGATGGAGATGGCGGCGTCATCGGCGGCCCAGTAAACCTCGGCCGTGCAGACAAGGTCGGCGCAAACGGTTTTCGTCCAGCGTTGAAAGCCTGGGTTGGTGGGCTCGCCCGGGTCAGTCGCGTAACGGGGGGCCAGCGGCTCAAAGACATGGAAGGTGTGCCAGTTGCGCAGGGTCCAGGGGACGAAGGCGAGCAGGGAAGCGAGGGCGCTGAAAGACGCCAGCCGCAGAGCGCTACGTGCAAAGCCGCGACGCCACCCGTACCAGGCCAGCGCGGGGCACAGCGCGACGCCGAGCAGGGCGCCGTCGGGGCGAAGCAGGGCGGCCGCGACCCACGCCAGGGCGGCAGGCGCCAGCCATTTCGCCCGCGGGACGGCCACCGGTTCCTCCAGCCCCAGCGCACGCGCGAAGCAGAAAAGCGCGGCGGCAATCGAGAAGAGCTCGAGGGTCTCAGTGAGCGGCGCCGCGGTGTAGCAGGCGGTAAATGGGCAGAGCGCGGCCAGCCACAGCGTGGCCCGGGCTGCCCCCTCGCGTCGGTCGCTGCGAGCCAGGCGTGCGGCGAGGCGCGAGAGCAGGAGGCAGCCGGCGAGATCAATGGCGATCTGCAGGAAGAGGACGGGGCGATAGTGCTCGATGCCGAAGAGGCGAAAGCAGGCCGCAAGAAAAAGCGGGTAGCCGGGCAAACGGATCAGAGTGGGTGCATTGGGGGAAAAGCCGTAGACTCCGTGCTGCAGCAGGTTGCGCGCGATGGCGCCGTAGATCAGCCCGTCGCCGGTCAGCACGGGATCCCGATACGCGAACCAGAGCCGCAGCAGAAGACCGAAAGCAAGCGGCAGCGCCATCCCAGAAAGCAAGCGGGATACAGCGGGGCGGTCAGGCGCTGGCCCGTTTTGGGCTCGGGGGCGGTGCATTTCCAAGGATGATACTTCGCCGATGCGATCCGCGAATGGGACATAGCCCGGCAGCCCGCCCGGGAGGTAAGCTAACGGCAAGCGCATGAAACCTGTTTTCTACGATCCGCAGCGGAAACGCTGGAAGCGCCTGCGGCGCGTCCTGGACGCGGCGGCTATTGCGTCGACGCTCGTGCTGGTGCTGTTCACGGTCGGTGTGCTGCGCAAGCAGTCGATGGCGGGGCTGCCGTTTCCCGGCGACCGCCATAACTTTCGAGCCTACGTGCCGGCGGCGAGCCTGCATCTGAAAGGCGCGCGGCCCGCCCGGCGCAAGACGCATCGTCTCCCTTCAGACATCGTTCTCAATCAGGACGAGGGAGTGCGCGCGGCGTTCTACACCAACGACGAGCAGAGCTACGCCGCCTTCAAGGCGCATGTGCACCAGGTCGACATCCTGTTTCCGGACTGGCTGCACGTAACGCGGCCCGATGGAGCGCTCCAGGCCTACGGCATGTACTACACGGCGTTCTTCTACAACGTCGTGGACAAGGCGGGGGTGCACGGCATCGATCCGGACAACCGGGTCGACCACGTGATCGCGTCGGCAAAGGAAGACACCGAAGTCTTTCCCATGCTGAACGACTACAACATCCAGACGAACAAATGGAACGGCGGGGTCATCGCCACCATTCTCAAAGACCCGGTCGCGCGCGAGCGGCTCCATGTCGACCTCGACAAGCTGCTTTCCGCCAACCCGAAGTACCGCGGCATCTGCATGGATTTCGAAGAGATTCCGGACGGCGCGATGAAGCTGTACGCGCAGTGGCTGCACGAGCTGCACCAGGACCTCGCGGCCAAGGGGCTGAAGCTGTATGTGAACGTGGCGGCGGAGGCCGATGCCGGGGTCATGCGGTCGCTCGGCGCGGCCACCGACGGCGTGATCCTGATGAACTACGACCAGCATGAGGACAGCTCGGCGCCGGGGCCGGTAGCGTCGGAAGACTGGTTTGAGGCCAACATGGCGCGTGCGCTCCGGTATGTGCCGAAGCAGAAGCTGATCGTCGCGATGGGCAACTACGGCTACGACTGGCAGCAGCCGATCGACGCCAAGGGTCGTTTGAAGTCGGCCAAGGTCGAGGGGGTCGATGACGTCTCCGTGCAGGAGGCCTGGGATCGCGCGCGGGACGCGGGAGCGTCTGTCAGCCTGGGCGGCGACGAGCTGAACCCCTACTACGCCTACGACGACGAGGACGCGCATGTACGCCACCAGGTCTGGTTCCTGGACGGCGTTTCGGCGTTGAACGAGCTGCGGGCCGCGCGCGGGATGGGCCTGCGGACGTTCGCGCTGTGGAAGCTGGGCTCGGAGGATGGCTCGCTGTGGTCGGTGTGGGATCACCCGTCGGACACGGCGGCCCCCGACCACCTCAGTTCCGTGCCGCCCGGCGCCGGCGTGTCTACCGAGGGCCAGGGCGACATCCTGAGCATCACGTCGACTCCACAGACCGGGCAGCGCCAGGTGTTTCTCGACTCAGACCGCTTTACCGTGACAGATGAGCGGATGGCGGCGCTGCCGGAGCCGTTCGTGCTGCATTATTACGGTTATCAGTCGAAAAAGGTGGCGCTCTCCTTTGATGACGGGCCGGACCCGACGTGGACCCCACGCATCCTCGATGTACTCAAGAAGTACAACGTGCACGGGGCGTTCATGGTGATCGGCGAGTCCGCGCAGAACAATGTCGGGCTGCTCAAGCGCTACGTGCGAGAAGGCCACGAGGTCGGCAACCACACCTTCACGCACCCCGATATCTCCGAGATCTCAGACCGGGAGCTGAAGCTGGAGTTGAACCTGACGGAGCGGTTGTTCGGCGCGGAGCTTGGCGTGCAGCCGCTCTACTTCCGTCCGCCCTACTCCATTGACCAGGAGCCGGACACCAACGACCAGGCAGCGCCTGCCTACAAGATCCAGCAGATGGGCTACACGATCATCGGCAACAAAATCGATACCGATGACTGGGCGGAGCACCCGCGCAAAACGCCCCGGATGATCGTGGACAAGGTACTGAACCAGCTCAATACCATGCAGGACTCGCCTGCCGGACCCGGTTCGGTCATCCTGATGCATGACGGCGGAGGCGACCGCAGCGTGACGGTGGCGACGCTGCCGCTGCTGATTACGACGCTGCGCGCGAAGGGCTACCAGTTTGTGCCGGTGTCGGAGCTGATGGGCAAGACGCGCGCCGAGGTGATGCCGCCGCTGTCGCCCCAGATGTGGTGGCACGCACGCGTGGACCAGGCGGCGTTCTTTCTGTTCTCCACCCTGATCCACTCCGTGGTGTTCGTTTTCTTTGTGGGCGATGTGCTGATGAGCGGGCGCCTGCTGATCATCGGCGTTTGTGCGTTGATCGACCGATTCCGCGTACGCAAAACGCCGCCGGGCGAGTTCGCGCCGGCGGTCGCGGTGCTCATCCCGGCTTACAACGAGGAGACCGTGATCGTGCGCACGGTGCGCTCCGTGCTGCGGTCGGACTATCCGCACCTGCGCGTGATCGTCATCGATGACGGCTCAACCGATGCGACGCTCAAGGTGGCGCGCGACGCCTACCGGGTTGAGACCGGGCTGGGCCGGGTCACCGTATTTACCAAGGCCAACGCCGGCAAGGCCGAGGCGCTGAACTTTGCCATCGACCGGCTCGATGAAGAGTTTTACGTGGGCATCGATGCCGACACGGTCATTGCGCCGGACGCGATCTCGCGGCTGGTGTGCCACTTTGCCGATGCGCGTGTGGGCGCGGTCGCGGGCAATGCAAAGGTCGGCAACCGCGTGAACCTGTGGACCCGTTGGCAGGCGCTTGAGTACATCACGAGTCAGAACTTCGAACGGCGCGCGCTCGACCTGTTCGACGTGGTCACAGTGGTCCCGGGCGCGATTGGCGCCTGGCGGACGAACGCGGTACGCCGCGGCGGCTGCTACCCCGTGAATACGGTGGCCGAGGACGCCGACCTGACCATGAACCTGCTGGAGCAGAACTACAAGGTCATCTACGAGGACCGGGCGCTCGCCTTTACGGAAGCGCCGGTGACCGCGCGCGGGCTGATGCGGCAGCGGTTCCGCTGGTCATTCGGCATCCTGCAAGCGGTGTTCAAGCACAAGCAGGCGGTGCGCACCAACCGCGCCATGGGCCTGTTCGCGCTGCCCAATATCCTGATTTTTCAGATTCTGCTGCCGCTGGTTTCGCCCTTCATCGACCTGATGTTCCTGGCCGGGCTGGTGAGCTACCTGTGGCAGCGCTACTTCCACCCGGAGGCGGCGAGCGCGCAGAACTTCGAAAAGCTCCTGGTGTACTTCGTCACCTTCCTGGTGATCGACTTCGTGACCTCGGCGCTGGCTTTCTCGCTCGAGCGCAGGCACCCCAGCAGCAAGGGCGATGGACTTCTGCTGTTCCACATCTGGCTGCAGCGATTCTCGTATCGCCAGCTGTTTTCGCTCGTCCTGTTCAAGACGCTCAAGCGCGCGATCGACGGGCGGCCGTTCAACTGGGACAAGCTGGAGCGCACGGCGAAGATGTCGAAGCAGACGGAGAGCATTACGGCCGGGGATTGAAGAAGGCTCCTGGGAACGAATCGGCGCCCCGGCCCACGGCGTTCCCAGGGGAGTTTGTCCCACTTGTTTGTAAAATCACGTCTTCCTGCGCCAAGGGGCTTGGATGGAGCATAGGGCCGGCGCTAGAATCAACGTTGTCAGGTTTAGAGTGTTTCTTTTCGGCGTGTCGGACAAGATTTGCGGCATGCGGCTTTTCTTGACGGAAAGCCATGCAGAGTGCCCTCGGTCGGTCTCCACGGTGAAGGAGAGATACTCTAGCCGGCCTGCCCCCATACCATGCCTATCGCCTGCAAACACCCCAAAGTGCGCATCGTGTCACGCCAGGATGACGTCGAGTTCGTAGAGTGCCTGGACTGCGGAGAGGTCTTCGACTCCGATGAGTTCCGGGACATGGAGATTGAAGAGAAAGCAGGAATGACCGCCGGGGCTGAGGATACGGCCGGGGCTGAAGATATGGAACTGGATTGAGGCGGCCGAGCCCCAGGCGCTAGAGCATTTTCACAGTAGGTGCGAGGTCGCGCTGCACTCCCCGCAGCTTTTCCGTCAAGAAAAGCTGCATTTCGCAGATATCGGGTGCCCACAGTCACTGTGAAAATGCTTTAGTCGAGCAGCTCCGGCGACTCCGGCGCGGCGACGCTGAGGCGCCAGGCCATCTTCATGGCGTAATCAAAGCCGGAAACGCAGGCCAGCGTTCCGGTCGCAATCAGCGCCCAGTGCCGCACGGCCTCGACCGCGGCCCAGGGTTCAAACTGCGCCAGCATGACCGCGACGACGGCGATGATCTGGGCCAGCGTGTTCGCCTTGCCGAAGATGCTGGGGCGAAAGTTCCGCAGTCCAAGCGCTGCGAATAGGATCGCGCCTACGATCAGCACGCCCAGGTCACGCGCGAACACGAGCAGCGTCACGCGCCGCGATACCAGCCCCACATGGTGCAGGGTAAGAAACAGGGACGACAGCAGCAGTTTGTCCGCCACCGGGTCCAGGTACTGCCCCAGGCGCGTCCGCTGCTTGAGCCAGCGCGCCAGCAGTCCATCGAGCGCGTCCGACGCCCCGGCGACCAGAAACATCCCGAACGCCAGAGGGTAGCGCCCCTCAAGCACCGCCAGCAGCAGGAACGGCACCAGGCACAGGCGCAGAAACGTAAGCTGGTTGGGCGCTGCGCGGAGTTGACTCATGGGCTTTGCGGTTCACACAGGTGAAGATCGAGGCAGGCAAAACAGGCTGGCGCAGCGAAACGGGGAGCCACCCCAGATCGTACTCTAAACCGCGCGCGTGGAGATAGTTCAACGCGCATTCCTTGACACCCCGCGGTGTCCTCGTTAGCGTTGACTGTGGAGAAAGCATGCCCTCTCACTCCCATTTCGCACACCACGATCCCCACTTCCCATCCAGAGCGAAGGTCAGAGCGAAGGTCAGAGCGAAGGTCAGAGCGAAGGTCAGAGCG
>CAXTSA010000049.1:5840-12790 GCA_964246755.1 uncultured Acidobacteriaceae bacterium | reverse complement strand
GCCTTCGTAGGTCTTCGCTACGGAATGCCGCACAAGCTGCGCCTCGGTGCGCGGATGCTGCCCCTCGCTCAACCGCGCGAACTCTTCCGCCGCGACCGCCCCCGCCAAACCCCACTCGCCCGCGAGCCTGCCCTGCCACTCGCTGTGGCCCTGCTGCTCGCGACTCCAGTAATTCTGCTTCTCGGAAGTGAACTCCAGCGCGTGATACGTCCGCGCCTGCGCTGCCGAGAGCGGTTTCGAGATGGACAGCATCGGGCTTACTCGATCCCCTGCGATTCATCCCAGGTGTAAGCCTTTTTGGGCCTGTTGGCAGCCGCCGGTACCGGGCGCGGGTTCTCTTCCAAAACAACCGTTTCCCGCTGCGGCACAGCCGGCGCGGGCGCCTCTGCTCTCCGCCGGACGGGCTTAGGCAGTGGCGGCGCTTCGAGCTGCCGGGGCGCGGGCCTGGAGGGCTCGATCCTCCGCGCCTGTCCGGGGCTTTCCCATGCCGGCGTCGGCGGCTGGAGCATCCACCGCCACAGGGGATCGTACCGGCTCCGGGGCGGCCCCCACAGGTGCCGCTCCCCCCTACCCTGGAACCAGACGCGGGCAAGCAGGCCGAGCATCAGGAGAGCCGCGGCGGCGAGCGCGGGCTGCACGAAAAAGGTCCACCATCTTTCCCCGTCGAAACAGCCTTGGCGCAGCATGCTCCGCAGCTTGCCGGATTCCACCTGCTGCGGCACACTCCAGTCGAGCCCCGTCCAGCCTTCCCGCTCGGCCTCCGCGCTCAGCACAAACGGCACGGAGCGGCCCGCCCACACGGTCGCCCCGACGGGCTTCGCGACCACGTCCCGCTCCTCCGCGATGCGTAGCTCGTGCTCCGTTTCCACCGCCGTCGGTTTACTCCGTTTTTTGCTCTTTCTCCCCGGCTTGCCCTCCGGTTTGGGTTCCGGCTGCGCGGGCTTGGGCCTCAGCTTGAGCACCCACTCGACCTCGGTTCTCGCCTCGGGGTCGCTGCCCTTGAGCGAGCTCGCGATATACGCCGGAAGGTAGTGCCGCTGGAGCGGCGTCAAGGTGTAGAGCAGCGGGCTCAGCAGCGGCCCGAGCCCGGCATTCGCGAGCCCCATCAGGACCAGGACGGCCACGAACAGGATGCCCTTCCGGCTCACTGTCCCGCTCCCCTCTCGCTCTCCTTTTCGGCTCCGCCCGCGAGAAACTCCCCAAGCAGCTTCCTCGCCTGTTCGCGCTTGCGCGCGTCCGCCGTTTCCCGGATGCGCAGGACAGACTCTGGCGCGAGCTCGCTGCCTCCCTGCGCGCCTGCGCCGTTGCGTGGAACAGGTTCAGGAGCATGTACCGGGTCGCCGCGAGCTCCTCGACCACCAGCTCGTTCACATCCGGGGCTGGCCGCGCCGCCCGGAGCGCGACCTCGCGCACCCACTCGGCCAGCGTCTTGCCTGCCCGCTTGGCCGCCTCCTCGACCTCCCGGACCTCCTCGGACGTCATCCGGGTGCCTACCGTCTTGGTGCGGAAGTTGGCCCTGGGGTCGGGGCTTGAAGAAGCCTCGGCGCGGGGCGCGGCGGCGGGAAAGGAGGGGCTCATGGGCAACAATCCTGGTTGAGGAAACCATAGCCCCGCCTCGCTTCTGGGTCAAGCTCCGATTCTGGCACTCACAACCTAAGTACGCCTGCAATCAAAACGTTAGCAGGATTTTGGCGGTTTGTTCACCGCAGTGAACAGACGCTTACAGGAGTAAACGCGAAAGGGAAAGCAATCTCTTAAGCCTATGATTCTGTTTGTGTTCACCGTAGTGAACGCCGGGAGACGATTGTAGACCTGCACAGCACCCACATGGGGGTGATGTGTCAAGACTCCTTCCGCTGCAGAGCAGCGCGCCCTTGCTTGCCGGGGCTCAACTGTTCGCTTTCGGGCGAACAGATGCCGGACAAAAAACCGAACAAACCCTGAACAGAAACCGAACGCGAACTGAACAGAATGTTGGACAAACACTGGGTCAGCGGAGTGCCTGGTTCACCCTGCGCGGCACTCCCAAGAGCTGTTTGCTTGGCTTGGCGGCGGCTCATACCCAGCCGGTTTCGCGCATTCACCTTCTCGTCAGGACAGATCCCAGAGGTCGATGGTGAGCCGCTGGTCGGGGGCGCAGGCGTCCATGCGGTCCCGGTGGAGGGTGACCCTACCCTTCCAATTGCCGGGGAGAAACCGCACTTTCCCGCTCTCCTCATCCTCGGCGAAGGCGTCGGCACCCCGATGCACCGGTGGTCCTTCGGCAAGGAGCGGCAGCACGTCGCGGGCGAGTGCGGTGTAGCGGTTGGGGTAGCCACCGGCCAGCCGGTACTCCTGGGCCTTGCCCTCTCGCACCAGCCCGAGCACCCAAGCGTCACCGCCCAAGCCAGTCTCCCAACTCGCGAGCAGCCTGGCCTTGTGGTCCTCGGCCCGGTCCCGCTCCTCCGGCGTCTGCGCGTCTACCAGAATCCACCAGCCCAGCATGGCCGCTCTCCCTCGCTTTCCTGTTTGGGATTCTAGAGCCCCGGTTCGCGGCTTACAGAAGGTCGACTACGGTGGCTTGTCGAAAGCCCCGGCCGTCGGCAAGCAGGGCGCAATTGACGAAGTGCGTTCCATCTCCGTCGCTTCCCTGCTGGCCCCAGCCGCCGTGGACGTGGCCGAAGACGTGGAGCCTGGGCTGGGCGCGCAGCACGGCGCGGGTGAGATCGCGGCAGCCGAGGTGGTTCGCCGAGGATGTGCTGCTGGTCGAGGGTGCCGAAGGGCGGCCCGTGGGTAAGCAGCACGTCCACCTTCTCGGGCAGCTTGCTCCAGTAGGCGCGAGGGTCGCGGAGCCGCCCGGCGCTGAAAGCCATTTCCGGAATCACGGGGGTGACGGGTGAGCCCCAGAACCGAAGCCCGGCAACATCGGCCGCGGTGTTCTCAAGTAAACGGCATGGCGGAGCCGTCTGCGGGCTTCTTTGGGCTCGCGCTCAAAGAGCAGGTCGTGGTTGCCGGCAATGACGAGCTTGTGGGGGTGAGGCAGCTCTGCGAGCCAGTCATCAAAATCCTCGATCTCAACCGGCTCCAAACCCGAGCGCATGAAGTCGCCGGCGTGGAGTAGAAACTTGCCGTCCGGCACATCGGCCTGCCGGTGCAGCCCGTGGGTATCGCTCAGACACACCAGACGCACTTGCCGGGCAGCAACCATCTTCTTAATTTTACAAGTATTTTAGATGGTTTGCTGGGCTCGGCTCCCAAGCTCTGACATTCATCGCACCCATGTTTGTGACTGGCTTTTACTGCGCCGGAAACGGCATCCTGAGCTCGTGGATGTCTCCTGGATAGGCCATTCCCTGCCCGAGATCTCTTCTGCGCCACTGAAGGCAATTTGGAGTCCTTAGTTATGCGCTTGCAAACACGGCCGAACTACAGGACTTCTTTAACTACAGGATCAACTACAGGAAAGAACTACAGGACTACCTTATATAGGCGTCACCGTTTCACCGTAGCGGCGTCACCGTTTCACCGTAAAAGCGTCACCGTTTCACCGTAGAAAACCAAATACAAGCCATTTTTAGCGTCACCGTTTCACCGCAGCGGCGTCACCATTTCACCGTAGCAAGATCAGGAGGAGCCAAACTGGCAGAAAGCGTGTTCAGCGCTGGATGAGCTGAGTTCCCGAACGCCTACCGGCTGCCAATATTCGCATTGCGGCGTCGTTGGAGCTCATTTTGGTCTAACGGCCAGAGTTTCCAGTCCCAGCACCAGCCCTGGCTGAAGAACTTCTCAGGGCCGACTGTGTACCTGAGCAAGTCGCCCACTTCGACAAAGTAGCGTCGGAGCTCGATGGCGTCGGTCGCCACCTGTTCAAGATTTACCCCGTCGCGCGAGGTAGTGCGCGCAATCAGAGCGGCGGCGATGATGGGTTCCAAACCATCATCGCTCAGGCCACAGGCCGCCATTACCCGGCGGGCTGCCTTCTGTGCCGCGGATTCGCAGTGCGCCCGGTTGCGCCGGGTTGTTGGGCGCGTTTCCCCTTCCTCACTCGCCGGGCTGGAATCGGCGAAAAGGCTGAGAGCCGGTTTCGATGCGACCGCTGGCTTGGACGGATGAACAATAAGAGTTTCCTGCGTTGTTTCAACTTTCAGCGTTGGGCAGACCATCTGGATTTTTCGCAGCGCGAGGAGCACCTTCGCTCGGAACTGCCGCAATTCCGCATACTCCGCCCCCATCTGCCCGTGCAGGCCGTTCCAGGGAACAACACGCGGCTTGCTCCTGAGCCCTGTCGTGAAGGATGTGTACGCCAGCCAGGCGTACAGGTCGAGAGCCAAAGGCGAACGCTTGAGAGCTCGCAGAGCGCGCATATCGACTGGCACGGGAGCGGCGGTAATAGCCGCATAGAACTCTTCCCCGAGCTCGACCCAGCTTTCCCAAAGATTGTCCTGCTGCGCGCGGGATGGGTCCCACCAGAGCGTGCCTCGTGGAGCAATCTGCATATCGACGTAGCTTTTGCTCCATTCACGCTGATCCTCAAAAGAAACAATCGCGCGGAAAAGCCTTTCCATCTGCGAGTGAAGCCGGGCAGCGTCGCCGCGCTTCCCTCCCCCTGTGCGAGGATTTAGTCCGATTTCGCGCATGAATGAGTCGAGGCTGTTCCCGAGCCGGATTTTCCGGCTCTTCTTTTGGGTGGCCTCGGTGACAAGCCAGAACAGAAGCAGCCGCGGAATGGAACCGTAGGGGTATTGCGGCTTGCGGGTCCGCAAGTCGATGTAAGGCCGGATCGCGAGCGTCAGGTGCCCATTCGTCCGGGTCCATACTGAAACATTCCCCGGGTCGCTGTGCGGCAAAGTGCATTGCACGAGCTGGCGAGCCATGTAGGAACGCTCGACCTCTTCCGGGTTCATCCGGATATCGGCCGCGGCGTCAAGGATCATGTCGATATGCTTGCTGGACTTCATGGCGTAATTGCGTCATGGCGTCAATACGTCACGGCGCTAGCTTTCCCTCCGCAAGTTTGGGCAGCCCCTTGTCCGTAAACACCCGATTCAGACCACGCACCGCTAAGGCCTGAATACTCAGGCCCTCGGAAACGGCGAGTTGGTGGAGCCGCTCCCATTCCGAGCGCTGCAGGCGTACCGTAAGGGCCACCACATCTTTTTTGGCGCGCTGTCTTTCCTCGCCGGTCGGCGCTTCTTCGCCTGGGGAAGTTGGCGGTGGCGCAATTCCGCGCTTGGTAAAAGCCGCAAGCCCCGTCATTTTCATGCTCATGCTACTTGCTCCTTTAGCCATTTCCAGAGTGCTTGGATTTCCTGGGCGGCCTTTCCGTTCGCTTCAAACTCCGTGACCGCCCGGCCGGTCGCGACCGCCCTTGCAAAAGCCCGGCGGTCCGTGATGTCCGAAGGGCAGACCGGCAGACCATAGTCCTCAAGCACCGCTCGGGTTTCCGCAATTTCGGGCGAGCGGAAAGGGCACGCGGAAAGAACCAGCACCGCTCGGGTCTTTGCTGCCCGGACAAGCTCAATGGCATTGCTGACGGCAGCCAGGTCGAAAGCCGTAGGCCGGCAGGGAATCACAACCAAATCCACCAGATTCGCAATGCGCGCCGCATCGGGCGCAGTGTGAGGGGCGGTATCGACGATGGCGAGGCTCATCCGGTCCTCGCTGCCCGCCTTCAAAACGCTGCCGAGTTCGCCTGCGCTCACCGTAACAACTACCGGCGTTTCTGTCTCGCGGGCTTCGCTCCAGACGGTCGCAGACTTTTGGGGGTCGGTATCGACCAAGAACACCGTTTCCCGCGTTTCCTGGGCGGCAACGGCTGTATGCACCGCTAGAGTGGTCTTGCCACTCCCGCCTTTTTGGCTGAGAAACGCAATTGACTTCATGACGTCATGATGCCATAACGTCCTGACGTTGTGGCGTAAATACGTCATGAGGTATCTGAATCGGCACGAGTGAGATTCAAGGCAAACCATGCCCCCAAAATCTCTCGCGCCTCTGTCGATCTATCAGGTTCTTTGTTCTTGAATAATGAACAAATTGCAGCTAAACTCCTCCCACGTTCCGGCCCATGGACATTGCCGTGCTGCTCCGGCTTACGCAGGAAGGCGTTTCCGCCCGCACCTTTCACCAACTCGCCTCGGATCTCCTGCTGTCCTCCTCCGAAGTCCACGCCTCGATTGGCCGGTGCGCACATTCGGGTCTGCTGCGCTTCGACGGCCGGCAAAAGCTCGTCAACCGCACCGGCCTGCTTGAGTTCCTGGAGCACGGGCTCAGGTACGCCTTTCCTGCCGAAAAGGGGGAACTAACGCGGGGCCTTCCCACTGCCTACGCGGCCGAGCCTCTACGCAGCGCGCTGCAGGCCGATAACGGGCCGCCGCCGGTCTGGCCGCATGGTGAAGGGAAGGAGCGAGGCTACAGCTTCGACCCGCTCTATAAGCGCACACCCGAGGCCGCGCTCAAATGCCCGGCGCTTTACGAGCTGTTTAGCTTGACGGACGCCCTGCGTGATGGCCGCGTCCGGGAGCGGGCGCTTGCGCTCGAAGAGATCAGGAAGCGGGTTGCTGCCCATGACTGAAGGCTTGCTGCTGGTCGAAGACGCTGCCACAAGCTCGGGCCGCTTCTCGATGAGGTCGTTTTCGTGGGCGGCGCGGTACTCTCGACGTCGATGTTGTGTCGGCCATCACCACCTACGGCGAGTATGCCGCCTTTGCGGATCGCCTTCGGGCGCTCGGGTTCACGGAAGATACGCGCGCGAGCGCGCCGCTTTGCCGTTGGGTGCATACCGGGCTCACACTCGACGTAAAGCCGCTTGCACCTGGCGTCTTCGGGTTCAGCAATCGGTGGTACCGGGTAGCGCTCGATACAGCCCAGCTTGTGGCACTCGCGAGTGGAACCGCAATCCGACTCCTCACAGCCCGGCTCTTCCTGGCAACAAAGATCGAAGCTTTCCGGGGTAGGTGACAGCAGGGTAA
>CAXTSA010000049.1:0-5830 GCA_964246755.1 uncultured Acidobacteriaceae bacterium | reverse complement strand
AAAACTTCAGAGAAAGCTTTGCCTGCGGCTTGCCCAACCGGCGCTTCAGGGTAACGTATAAAGGTAACAGATGGTAACTATCTCCATGCGAGGCAAAGCGTGATTGAACATGTGCGGCTTTTACGGAACGTGGGACAGTTTGATTCTGTAGATGCCGGGGCAAATATCCTTTTGACCAAGCTGGCGTTGGTTTATGCCGAGAACGGCCGTGGCAAAACAACGCTGGCTTCCATTCTCCGCTCCCTGAGCACGGGCAACGCAGACCTGATTACAGACCGGAAGCGCCTCGGTTCCAGCCATCCTCCGCATATTGTTCTGGCTTTCGCCGGTGCGGCGATCACTTTTCAGAATGGCGCCTGGTCCGCTCTGCATCCGAAGATGATGATTTTTGACGATTCATTTGTCGCCGCGAACGTCTGCTCCGGCATCGAGATCGAGACAGTGCACAAGCAGAATTTGCATGAATGGATTTTGGGCGCGCAGGGAGTGGCGCTCAATCAGGCATTGCAGGATCATGTGAGCAGAATTGAGGAGCACAACCGCGCCCTGCGCCAAAAAGCCGACGCGGTGCCCTCTTCCACACGTGGAACTCTCACGATAGACGGGTTTTGCGATCTTCCAGCCGATTCCGCAGTCGACGACAAGCTGGAGGCGGCTCAACGCAAGCTTGCGGCCGCCCGCGCGGCCGAGCCGGTTCGGCTGCGCCCCGCGTTCACCGCACTAGTTCTTCCGGTGTTTGACAACGCGACTCTGAGCGCACTGCTCGCACGCACCTTGCCGGACCTGCAAGCGGATGCAGCGGCTCGCGTACGGGAGCACCTTAAGAGCCTAGGGCGCGGCGGGGAAGCCTGGGTCGGCGAGGGCATAACGCGTGCCGCGGAAATCTCCCAATCCCAGTTCGGCGCGCCTTGCCCTTTTTGTGCGCAGGATCTCGGGAGCTCCGTTCTTATGCAGGCTTACGAAGTTTACTTCAGCGATGCTTACAAAGCTCTCAAGAGCGCGATTACGGACACCGGCCAAAGCATAAATGCCATCCACGGCGGCGAGGTTGCCGCAGCGTTCGAACGTGCAGTGCGCGTCGCGGTTGAAAATCGCAATTTCTGGAAATCCTTTACAGAGGTTCCAGAAATCGCGGTGGATACGGCTGAAATTGCGCGTGCTTGGAAAAAAGCGCGCGACCTCGTATTAGCAGTTCTACGTGCGAAAGCTGCGGCTCCGCTTGAGGCGATGGCACTTAACGCTGAAACGCTTGCCGCGCTTACCGATTATGAAACCCAGAGGATGGCGGTGGTGGAGCTGTCAACTGCCCTGCTCGCACGGAACGGACCGATTGCGATCGTGAAAGAACAAGCTTCCGGCGCGAACATCGGAGGTTTAACGGCCGATCTTGCAAGACTTGCATCGGTAAAAGCGCGGCACGAGCCGACCATAGCCGCCCTTTGCAGCGACTATTTAAATGAAAAGGTGGCGAAGAAAGCTACGGAACGGCAGCGGGACAAGGTGCGCGGTGAATTGGACGCATATCGGCAAAACATCTTTCCTTTATACGAGGCTGCCATCAATAAGTACCTTGAGCGCTTCAATGCAGGATTTCGACTAAGATCCGTGTCTCCCTTGAACAGTCGCGGGGGTTCATCCGTCAACTACACCGTGCTGATGAACAACACGACCGTCGCTCTCACATCCGACAGCGGCCCATGCTTCAGAAACACGCTCAGTGCGGGTGACCGCAATACACTCGCGCTTGCCTTCTTTTTCGCCTCGCTTGACCAGGATGCCCAGTTGAGCGAAAAGATTGTCATCCTTGATGATCCAATGACGAGTTTGGACGAACATCGCTCGCTCACAACGGTGCAGGAAGTACACCGGCTATACGGACGCGTGAGCCAGGTTGTTGTGCTGTCGCACTCAAAGCCGTTTCTGTGCTCGATTTGGGAGGGAGCCGAGAAAGGAGTGACACGCTCCGCCATACGGATCCTTCGTGAAGGTTCAGGCTCCACGCTTGCTGCATGGGATGTAAAGCAGGACTGCATCACGGAACATGATCGGCGGCACGAAATGGTCAGGAACTACATAAAGATGAGCAGCCCGGAGAGGGAAAGGCAGGTTGCCGCAGCGCTGCGGCCGATTTTAGAAGCGTTTATGCGGGTCGCCTGTCCCGCGATGTTTCCGCCGGGCACGTTGCTTGGACCCTTTCTAACCGCATGTGAGAAGCGTTGCGGCAAACCTGATGAGGAGCTGTCCGAAACGGATATCGGTGAGCTACGTGCACTGCTTGTTTACGCTAACAGGTTCCACCATGACACAAACCTCGCCTGGGAAACGGCGACCATTAATGATCAGGAGCTTGTTGGGTTCAGCAGCCGGACGCTGAAGTTCGCATCCCGACAATAGGCTCAGACTTAATAATTGCGATACCGTCTGTAAAGCAGCCCTTCAGTTCCCCTCGTTCTGGCCCTATACCCATCACCGCATGGCGGGCGGCTCTACAGCTGTGCCGCGCTGGAAACGGATACGGTTTAAGCTACAGGCGTGCAGGCCCTAGCGACGGATGCGATGCCCCGAGCAGCGCATGCTCGATTTCCAGGCTGCGCCGGGCCCGAGTCTCCTGCGCGGCCCAATCGGGCTTCTATCTCAACGGTTCCCGCAACAGGCGCGCGTCAAGTGGAGGCCGCAGCGCCTCGACGATGCGAACCCCGGCGGCGGCGGAGTGCTGGGGATTGAGAAGCCAGTTCCAAGTGGCGTGGCAGAGCACGGAAGGGACGATGAGAAAAAGGTGCTCCCTGGCTTCCAGCCAGGCGTCTCCGAGAAAACGCGTGAGTTCGACCCGGCTTTTCCATGCAGGCGGCAGCTCGCGCTCCTCAACGGTGCGCAGCGGTGCGTCTTCCGGGGCCTCGACATGCAGCAGGGGGTAGGTGGCGGGGATGTCTTGAAGCTTGGTTTCGAAGACGGCGAGGAACTCCAGCAAGGAAGCCGAGGGCGTTTCGGTCAGGTACACGATCGGTTTGCCTGCCGTGTGCCAGCGCGCGGAAACCAGCCGGCCGCCTTCGCCGTCGAGCGACGCGAACTGGCTGGTGCGCCAAAGGTGCTTCAAGCCGACATGCCGTGCTGGGCTTGCAGGATCATTTCCTCAACCAGGCCGGCGCCGGTCTGGGTTTCAAGCATCTGGAAGGGGGAGCGCCCATGGAAGCGCGTCTTGGGCTCGCGAAACCAGCGCAGGACGGGTTCCATGTTTCCTTCGTACATCTCCCGCACGCGAAGCACAAGCCGGACCGCGCGCAGGATGCGCTCGGATTCCTCGCGGCTGTAAGTCCCTTGCCCGGTCCTGCGCTTTTGCGTGAGGCGGTGCTTATGCGTCCGCGCCGGAATGATGTGCTCCTGAATGTCGGTCTTCGGCAAGCCGAGGTTGAGCAAAGCATCGTAGGCTTCAACAGGCAGGCCGCTTTCCACCTGCTGTAACAGTTCAAAGTCGGTCTGCGCGCCGAGGCCGAGCGTAGCTCCAACCGCGCTGAGAGTGACGGACATGGGCAGCCCTCCAAGGACAAATATAGCCGCATGCGCGGACACGTGTGTCTTTAAAGTGCTCCTTGCCGGAAAGGTTTCCTGCGAAGCGTTTCCGTAGGGTGCAATCGGCGGGCTGCCCTAAGCTGGCTCTGGGGGAGGGAACTCTACTCGGACTTCGCTTTGGAGGCGGCCCAGCGTTTTTTCTGGCCCGCGGCGATCTTTTGCCGGGCTTCCTCGCTGAGCTTGCGCTTGGCGCCGGCGGGGCGGCCGGGCCTGCGCCCGGGAGTCTTCGCAGGCACCGCGGCGTCGTCGGTGAACAGGTCCCGCACCTGTTGGAGCCGTGCGAGTTCGCGGTCGATCGCTTCGAGTATCGCTTCCCGTGCCATGGGCTCCAGGGTACCGCACCCGCGGAGCTTTCCGCGCGGCGAGCGGCGGCGGCCTCCGCGCCTGCGCCGTAGCATGCGCGCGGTGCCTGCTTGCCCCGTTCTCGGTGCAAACCGCTCTCGCCCCCGGATTGGTACGGGTGAAAGGCGTCGGCCTGGGCCGCTTTCCACCGGCTTTCCACCCCCGCTGTGGAGAAAAACTGCCCTTTTGGCCCCAATCTCGACTACCGGATGCCGTCTTCAGGAGAAGGTGCGAGCGCCGCTCCGAATCGAGCGGAGGAGCGTGGCGGCAGGGGCGTGAAAAAGGGGCAAGCAAAGGAAAGCAGAGCAGTGGCGCGGATAGATGTTTGGACAGGGATACTGCGGCTGGGGACGCAAGCCGCGGCTTTGGGGAGCGCGCTGGTTGAGCTCTTTCGACATCTCCTCTGAGGTCACCTTCAGCCGTCGACGCGCTTGAGCGCAACGGGCGCGAAGGCTTGGTGCTGATGCAGCAGGACCTGGCCCAGCCGGGCAAGCTCGAGAAGCGCGAGCAGCAGGGCAGCCTGGGCCTCGGGGATCCGCGCCTGGAACCAGGGTGCGGTCGAGGCGGCCTTTCCGGCCGGGAGCGCTGTAAGCGCAGTTTGGAGGCGGGCGAGCTCGGCCTCCATCGGGTAGGGGTCGGGCTGGGGCCGGGCCCGCAGGGCGTCGAGCGCCTGGCGCGCGGACGCGACCGCATCCGCGACTGTCGGCGGCCCTGCGGGGAGCAGCGGGCCAGCGGACGGTAACTGCCCTGCGGGCGGCGGCGAAACGTCAGAAGCCCCGGCGGCGGGGAGCCCGGCTTCGCCCATGCGCTCGCCGAGGTGCCGGGCGGCCTCGTGAAGCGCGGCGTGGCCCAGCAGGGCGCGCCCGAGCTCTTCTTCCGGGGTTTGCTGGGCTTGGCCTTCGCCGTTTGGGGCCGCGGGCAAGAGGGCCCGGCTCTTGAGCAGGACCAGCCAGGAGGCGATGTCGGCGAACTCGGCCAGGGTCTCGGCCAGCACCTCGCCGTCGCTTTGGGGCTCGGCGCGCAGGCTCGGGAGAACGGTGAGGAACTCCCCCGTGAGCTGGGCGACGGGCAGCTGGTCCAAGGGGTAGCCGCCGCGGCGGGCGAGGGCGAGCAGGAGGTCCAAGGGCCCGGCGAAAGCCTCCCTCGCGCCGCCCAGCCGGACCTCTATCAAAACTCCGCCTCGGCTTCTTGTTGCAACGCCGCGGTTTCAGGCCCGCTCTCTTGCCCCCCGCCGTGTTTCTCGACCCGGGCGGCGAAGCGGCCGGGGTCCTGGGCCGCGAGTTCGGTCAGGGCCAAGACCCGGCCCAGTAGGTCCTCGGCGCGCCGGTAGCGGATCCGCAGCTCGCCGCCGTCTTCGCTTAAGCTGGCCAGGGTGACGCCCGCGGGCCAGTTTTCCTCGTCGACCGGCTCGGGAAGCTCAACGGCGCGGCGGCGGGCTTCGGCTTGGCGGGCGAGGGTTTGGAGGTGGAGCTTGAGCGAGCGGTCGAGCTTTTGGCGGCGGCCTATTTCTAAGGCGACGGATTTTTTCGCGGCCAGGCTGTCAAGCCAGGCGAGCAGCGCTTGGCGTTCAACCAGCCCCGTCCGTCCGGCTTCGAGGGTGGCGAGGGGGGAGAGAAGCCGGAGGGCCTGGCGGCGGCGGAGGCCGAAGAGCCGTTCGATCTCGGCGCGGCCCAGCACCGGCACATCCAGCTGTTCCAAGGCGGCGCGGATTTCCGCTAGACGGGGCAGCCAGGTGGGGGCGGCGGGCATGGAACAAGCCTAGCAGGCGCAGGTGCGTAAAGGCACGGTTGCGCCTTTAAGTTTGTAAATCCTGACCCGTGAGAACAAGACATTCTCGCGGGTCAGGCGTGCTATCCTCGGGTATGCCAGAAGGTGCCATCAATCTGGCACCGGGCGGGATTCGCGGCTGCAGCGTCCGGCG
>CAXTSA010000048.1:0-13015 GCA_964246755.1 uncultured Acidobacteriaceae bacterium | reverse complement strand
CGCGAAGGCGGCCGGACGGTGGGCGCCGGAACGATCTCGGAGATCATCGCGTAGCCACCTGCGGTGCGCCTAGTGTGCCTTGCGGCAGGAGTGAATCAAGTGGTGGAGCCAGGCGGAAAGCGGCGGACGGGATCGCCCGCCGTGCCCCCGGTTGGGAATCGGACGCAAGTTCGGATAGGATAAATAAATGCGCGAAATCGTGACGTTGGCATGCGGGGAATGCAAGGAGCGGAATTACTCGACGACGAAGAACAAGAAGACGACCACGGGTCGGCTTGAGTTCTCGAAGTTCTGCAATCGCTGCCGCAAGCATACCCCTCACAAGGAAACAAAGTAGGGAGTCAGGCTGCCGAAGGTGGGCGGCGAAGTGCTTCAAGGCCGCGTTGGCCGCGAAATGAAAAACAGGGGCGTAAGCTCAACGGTTAAACTGTCGGTCTCCAAAACCGAACTTCTCGGTTCGAATCCGAGCGCCCCTGCCAAGTTGAGTGTGTGGAGACCCGCAGTAGTTGCGGGCGGAGTGGGCCAATGCCCGTGAAAGAGCGAGAGAAGGGAATGGCAAAAGTAGCGGCACTGCCTTCGGCACCCGAAGCCGGACCTCACAGGGAAAGTGCGATCGTTCGCAGCAGGGCGTTTCTGGCCGATGTGCGAAACGAGATGCGCAAGGTTTCCTCGCCGACGCGGGCCGAGGTCCAGACGACGACAACGGTAGTGATTTTGGCGGTGTTTGCGTTTGCCGCGTTTTTCTATGCTGTTGATACGGTTTTGGGGTATGTACTGCAAGCGCTGCTGCACTGGCTGGGCGGATCGTAATCGCAAGTACTGGACGGCAAGTGCCAGAGCAAGTGCGCGGGCAGGATGCGGGAATACGAGGGTAGATGGCGGACGACGAACAAAACGTGATTGCGGCAGCTTCGGCTGAGTCGCCCGAGGTGGAGCAGGCGGTTACGCCTTCGGCAGATGGAACGACCGCGCTCGAGCCGCCGGCAAATGAGCGGTTCAAGTGGTACATCATCCATGCCTATTCCGGGTTCGAGCGCAAGGTGCGGGAGGCGATCGAGACCCGGATTATCGCGTACGGGCTCCAGGGCAAGATCGGCCGCGTGATGATTCCACTCGAGTCAGTAACGGAGCTGGTCAACGGCAAGAAGAAGACGAGCGAAAAAGTTTTCCTGCCCGGGTATGTGCTGGTGGAGATGGATCTGGATAATGATCTGTGGCACATCATCAAGAACACGCCCCGGGTCACCGGATTTCTTGGGACGGGGGACAAGCCGGTGGCGCTAAGCGAGGAAGAGGTTTCCTCGATCCTGTTCCGGACAGACAGCACCAAGGAAAAGCCTCAGCTGAAGATTAAGTTCGAGCGGAACGAGTCGGTGCGGATCACCGAGGGCCCATTCGCGAACTTCAATGGGCTGGTAGATGAGGTGAACGAGGATCGCCAGACCGTAAAGGTGATGGTGACGATCTTTGGACGGTCCACGCCGGTAGAGCTTGAGTTCGGCAAGGTGGAAAAGGTCGAGGTTTAGGGTCAAGGGTTCAGGGTAGAGAGTTTAGGGTCAGAGATTCAGGGTATAAAGAGTCGACGTTTGCGATCTGCGATGAGCGCTCGCGCCAGAGGAAGGGAACTACGATGCCACCGACCAAAAAAGTACAGACATACGTCAAGCTACAGATTGAGGCTGCGAAGGCAACGCCGGCGCCGCCGGTCGGGCCTGCGCTCGGCCAGGCGCAGGTCAATATCATGGAGTTCTGCAAGCAGTTCAACGCGCGCACGCAGAACAAGGAAATGGCGGGCCTGATTATTCCGGTTGTCATCACGGTGTACGTGGACCGGACATTTTCCTTTGTCACCAAGACGCCGCCGGCGGCGGTGCTGCTCAAAAAAGCAGCCGGGCTTGCCAAGGGCTCGGGCGTACCGAATAAGACCAAGGTGGGTACGGTAAGCGAGGCGCAGATCCGCGAGATCGCGACGCAGAAGATGCCGGACCTGAATGCGGCTTCAGTTGATGCCGCGGTCAAGAGCATCAAGGGGACGGCGCGGTCGATGGGGATTGAAGTCAGCGCCTGAGGTCGAAGCCCCCGGTGGCCCGCTTGCGCGGCGAACGCGTATCGGGGATACTAAAGCGATCGCCTCTTCAGGGGTGACAACGTCAACGGAACCACGGCCGGCCCAAACGGGCTAAAGCGGTGGGAGACAGGGAAGATGGCACAGAAACTTACGAAGAATATGGCAGCGGCGCGAGCGCAGGTCGAGGCGCGCCCCTATCTGCTGACCGAAGCGGTACCTCTCCTTCAAAAGGTCAAGTTTGCGAAATTTGACGAGACAGTTGACCTTACGCTGCGTCTTGGAGTGGACCCTCGCCATGCCGACCAGATGGTGCGCGGGACAGTGGTGTTGCCGCACGGGCTGGGTAAGACCAAGCGCGTCGCTGTCATTACGTCGGGCGATCGGCTACGCGAGGCCGAGGCGGCCGGAGCGGAGTTCGTGGGTGGCGAGGAGATGGTCGAGCGTATCCAGAAGGACGGCTGGACTGACTTTGATGCGCTGATTGCGACGCCGGATATGATGCGCTCGGTCGGACGACTGGGCAAGGTGCTTGGGCCGAGGGGATTGATGCCGAATCCGAAAACCGGAACCGTGACGAGCGATGTGGCGGCGGCGGTCAAAGAGATCAAGGCCGGCAAGATTGAGTTCCGCACGGACAAAACGGCGTTGGTGCATGTCCCGGTGGGCAAGCTGTCCTTCCCTCCTGAGAAATTGATCGAGAATGCGATGACCGTGATCTCGAGCGTGGTTCGCGCGAAGCCCTCGGCCGCCAAGGGGAAGTATGTGAAAGGGATCACGCTGTCCTCTACGATGGGGCCCGGGATTCCGCTGGACGGCTCCGTGGCGGAGACGGCTGCGAAGGCCTAGGGAACCCTGATCAGGGATATCAGGATTCAGCATGCGCACCCACTACAAAGGCTTGCTTGGCAGCGCCGAGACGGAGCCGGAGATTCCCTAGAGCCTGGTGTTGTTGCGGACTTGTTCGGCTTTAGTTTCGGAAGGCTCCTCCCGGTTTTCAAGGGGCGAATCGTAGCGAGAACAGGCGTTCGATGGTTCCGTGGTTCTATGGTTCCATGGTCGGCGTTTCAAAGGTCGATGGTTCCATGGTCGAGGGTTCAAGGGTTCAAGGGTTCAAGGGTTCGATGGATAGTTGACAGGTTGATAGAAAGATCGGCTTCGGCTGAGACGACGCGGATCGGGTTGGGATCGAGGTTTAAGCATGGCACTGACTAGGGCAAAGAAGGCGCAGAAGGTCGAGCAGCTCGCAGGGGAACTGCAGGGTTCGACCAGCGCGATTGTGGGAACGTTCAGCAAACTGACTGTGCTGCAGGATTTCGAACTGCGGCAGAAGGTTCGCGAGGCGGGCGGCCGTTACCGCGTGGTGAAGAATAAGCTGGCCAGCCGGGCTTCAGAGGGCACGGAGATCGCGGCGGCGCTCCAGGGGTTGAAGGGTGTTTCCTCGGTTGCCTACACGAGCGGCGACCCGGTCGCACTCGCAAAAGCGTTGTCGGCGTGGGTCAAGGAAAATGCGCAGTTCACCTTTAAGCTAGGGATCGTCGACGGCAAGGTGATTACCGTTGAAGAGGTCCAGGCACTGGCTACGATGCCGGCCAAGGAAGAGATTTTCGCAAAGCTGCTGTTCTTGATCAATGCCCCGGCGCAACGGCTGGCCACGGTAATGGCCGCGACGGGTCGCGACCTGGCTGTGGTGGTGAACCAGGCGGTGGAGCAGAACAAGTTCACCGGCGGCGCTGCTACGGCGACCGCGCCCACGGGAGAAGCGGCCATTGCTGCCGAGTCTTCGGCGCCGGAAGCGAGCGCAGCGCCGGAAGCGGCGACCTTGCCGGAAGCCTCTGTCGCTGCACCGGATGGAGAAGCGCTTGCAGCTCCGGCCGACGCGGAGTCGAGCCCGGGGTCGCAGACGGAATCCGCGTCCAATGAGGCGCCGGTTGAGGGCCAGTAGGTTTTGATCTCACCGGTGCTTCCGTCCAGGGCTCATCTGGGCAGTGGTCTGGGCAGTGGAACGTCGATGAGAAAGAGTTTGGCGAGCAGGCAGCTTCGGGGTGCTGGTCTGGGCACATCGGAAACCGGGCTGCTTTAGTCGTCAGCCGGGGTGAGCGCCCTGGCAAAGGCAAACGGAACCTGGGTGTGAACCTGGGCCGTGGATAGTTTTGAACTACGAATCGGATCGAGGGAGAAGAAGCATGGCGGATCTTGCGCAGTTGGAAGAACAGATTGTTGGGTTGACCTTGTTGGACGCGGCAGCCCTGGTAAAGAAGCTCGAAGAGCGTCTTGGTGTCTCAGCAGCAGCGGCAGCGCCGGTGATGGTTGCCGGCGGCGGCGCGGGTGCAGCGGCCGAGGCAGCGCCGGAGCAGACAGAGTTCACCGTGATCCTCAAGGACGCGGGCGCGAACAAGATCAACACGATCAAGGCAGTTCGCGAAGTGACCTCGCTGGGCTTGAAGGAAGCCAAGGATCTAGTGGATGGCGCGCCGAAGCCGCTCAAGGAAAACGTGAGCAAGGAAGACGCGGAAGCAGTCCGGAAGAAGTTTGAGGGTGTCGCGACGGTGGAAGTGAAGTAGCTGCCCGCGCGGGGGAGGCCGGTTCCGGGTGGCGACTGCTGTCCGGAACTCTCTCACTTGCATTGGCCTTCAAAGTGCAGTACTATCAATTTTGTGCCATTTGACCCCAAATCTCTTGGTTTTTCATCCTGCAAGAATAATCCTGTAACCCTTTGGTGCGCCTCTCGGCTGCCACTGGTTTTCGCCGTCTCCTTCCGCCCAGGGGAGTCGTGTGAAGTGCGCCCCATGCGGCAGGAAGTAGTTTCTAGTATCGCAACCGGTCTGTAGTTTCGGCGGTTTGACGCTTGTGCTGCCTTTCGGCTCACAGGCTATTTTGCGTGGCGGCAGTTTGTTGCGTGCGGCGGGTGCAATGTGGAACGGGACTGACGGATTCGACGTTGGTTCAGGGGAGAGGGGTTGCCACCGGCAGCTTCTCTTGTAAGCTCGCCGCTCCACGAATGGCGAGTTTGGTGGGCAGGGTGGTTTTCCGCTGAACGAGACAGCGGGAGACGGTTGGGCTCTGCAAAGTGCGGTAGGCGCAGGTTGCGTGGTCCGGGCAGCTTGTCTTTCTCTCGTGTTTCCGGGCCAAGAGGAGCAATCGATGCCGAACGAGACCCGCGCCCTTCGCAGCCGACTCGACTTTTCCAAGATCCCAACTCCCATTCAGATCCCTAACCTGATCGAAGTACAGCGCCGGAGCTACGAGCGCTTCCTGCAGATGGACAAGCTGCCGAGCGAGCGTGATGACAATGGTCTGCACTCGGTATTTACCTCCGTGTTCCCGATCACCGATTTCCGCAACATCTCGCAACTGGATTTCGTCGATTTTTCGATCGGTAACTGGGAGTGTAAGTGTGGCCACCTGAAAGGGCTACATCACCTTCGTACTGCTTGCTGCAATTGCGGCAACATGGTCATCACCGATCCGTTCCACCCGGGCGATGTGCTGTGCCACAAGTGCGGCACCTACAACAAGAACACCCCGGACTTCTGCAACAAGTGCGGCGACCCGGTTGGATTGCAGTTGAAGTATGACCAGGCGGAGTGCGAAGAGCGCGGCATGACGTATTCGGCGCCGCTGAAAGTAACTGTTCGCCTGACGATTTACGACAAGGATCCGGACACGGGCGCGAAAAGCGTGCGCGACATCAAGGAGCAGGAAGTGTTTTTCGGCGATATTCCGCTGATGACGCAGAACGGCACCTTTATCGTCAACGGCACCGAGCGCGTGATTGTGTCGCAACTGCACCGTTCGCCCGGGGTGTTTTTCGAGACCGCGAACAATCGCACCTACTTCCTGGGCAAGATCATCCCGTACCGCGGTTCGTGGGTGGAGTTCGAGTACGACCAGAAAAACACGCTCTATGTGCGTATCGACCGCAAGCGCAAGTTCCTGGGGACTATTTTTCTGCGCGCGCTTGGCCTGCGCACCGACGAGCAGATCCTGCGCGCGTTCTACACGGTCGATACGCTCACGCTGCGGGACGGCAAGATGTTCTGGACACTTTCCGGCGATGCGGAACAGCCCACAAACCTGCTCGGCGTGAAGCCGGCGAAGGCTGTCTCGGCGAACGGAACAGAGATTGTGGCCGCGGGCCGCAAGATTTCGCCCTCAATCCTCAAAAACCTGCGCGCCGCCGGCGTGACGGAGATTGAGGTGGAGAGTGTGGATCTGGATGGCGCGATGATCGCGGCGGATGTGCTCGACACGGAGACGGGCGAGGTATTTCTCGAGGCCAATCTCGAGCTGACCCCCGACAAGCTGCACAAGATCACACAGGCCGGTATTGCTGAAGTCAACGTCTTTTTCCCGGAAAAGGACGAGGTCGGCAACATCATCACGAACACGCTACGTCGCGACTCGGTGCGCAAGCCGGAAGAGGCGCTGATCGAGATCTACCGTAAGCTGCGCCCCGGCGATCCGCCGACGCTGGACACGGCGACGGCGTTGTTTGAAGGCATGTTCTTCGATCCGCGCAAGTATGACTTTTCGCGTGTCGGCCGGTTGAAGTTCAATATCAAACTGTACGAGAACCAGGATGCGACCTCGCTCGATCACCGGACGCTGACGCCGGATGATTTTTACTCGACGATCCGGTATCTGCTCAAGCTGCGCAAGAACATTGGCGCGGTCGATGACATCGATCACCTCGGCAACCGGCGTGTGCGTGCGGTGGGCGAGCTGATGGAAAATCAGTTCCGCATCGGGCTTGTCAGGATGGAGCGCGCCATCAAGGAAAAGATGAGCGTGTACCAGGAGATGTCGACGGCGATGCCGCACGACCTCATCAATGCGAAGCCGGTGATGGCGGCGATCCGCGAGTTCTTCGGCTCCTCGCAGCTGTCGCAGTTCATGGATCAGACCAATCCGCTGTCGGAGATCACGCACAAGCGGCGTCTCTCGGCGCTTGGGCCGGGTGGGTTAAGCCGCGAGCGCGCGGGCTTCGAGGTGCGTGACGTGCACCCGACGCACTACGGGCGTATCTGCCCAATCGAGACGCCGGAAGGCCCGAATATCGGTCTCATCTCGTCGCTTTCCTGCTTTGCGCGGATTAACGAGTACGGCTTCATCGAGAGCCCGTACCGGCGTGTACGCGGGGCGCAGTTGCTCGATTACGTGCAGGTAACGAACGCGGGCGAGAGCGGTCTGCGGGTCGGCGATCATCTGGAAAAAGGCGAGGCGATTGCCAAAAATGAAGAGCTGAACGGGGCAGGCAAGCGGGCGATCGAGTTCGAGCCGTTCTCGTTCTACCTGTCGGCGTGGGAGGAAGATCGTCACACGATCGCGCAGGCCAATGTGGAACTGGATGACGACCTGCGCATCACGGCGGAGCTGGTCAACGCGCGGCGCCAGGGAAACTTCGTCCTGGTCTCGCGCGATGAGATCGACTACGTGGACGTGAGCCCGAAGCAGCTGGTCTCGGTCGCGGCATCGCTCGTGCCGTTCCTCGAGCATGACGATGCGAACCGTGCGCTGATGGGCGCGAACATGCAGCGGCAGTCGGTGCCGTTGCTGGTTGCCGAAGCGCCGTTTGTCGGCACCGGCATGGAAGGCGTGACGGCGCGCGATTCCGGCGCGGTCATCTCGGCCCGGCGCAATGGTGTGGTGGACTCGGTCGACTCGGAGCGCATTATCATCCGGGTCGAAGGCGAGCACCATCCCACGCAGCTGTCGCGTGAGGTGGGTTCCGACATCTACCAGCTGATCAAGTTCAAGCGCTCGAACCAGAACACCTGCATCAACCAGAAGCCGATTGTGCGCAAGGGCGATCGCGTGCTGAAGGGGCAGGTCATCGCGGACGGGCCTTGCACGGAGCAGGGCGAACTGGGGCTAGGGCGGAACGTGCTGGTGGCGTTCATGCCGTGGCGCGGGTACAACTTCGAGGACGCGATCCTGATCTCCGAGAAGCTCGTACGCGAGGATTACTACACCTCCGTGCATATCGAGGAGTTCGAGATCGAGGCGCGCGATACGAAGCTGGGACCGGAAGAGATCACGCGCGATATTCCGAATGTCTCGGAGCATGCGTTGCGGGACCTCGACGAGTCGGGCGTGATCCGGATCGGTGCGAAGATTCGGCATAACGACATCCTGGTCGGCAAGGTTACGCCGAAGGGCGAGACCCAGCTGACGCCGGAAGAGAAGCTGCTGCGGGCGATCTTCGGTGAAAAGGCCGGCGATGTGCGTGATGCTTCGCTGACGTGCCCTCCGGGGATTGAAGGCACGGTTGTCGATGTCCGCATCTTCTCCCGCAAGGGGCAGGACAAGGACGAGCGCGCTCTGCAGATTGAGACCGAGCAGGTCGCGAAGCTTGAGAAGAACCTGGCCGATGAGATTCGTATTCTCACGGACGAGCGGCTGAAGCGGCTGGAGATGATCCTGGGCGGCAAGGAAGTGCAGGCCGACCTCCATGACGAGCGCACCAACAAGCGCCTGCTCGTGAAGGGGAACATTCTCGACCGCGAAACGATCGAGCTGATCTCGACCAAGAACCTCAAGCGCATCCGCTACAACGACAAGGATCCGCGCGTAAACGAGCAGATCGACGAGATCGAGGAGATGACCTCGCGTCAGATCGATGTGCTGCGCAAGATCACGAACGACAAGATCGCGAAGCTGCAGAAGGGCGACGAGCTTTCCCCGGGCGTGATCAAGCTGGTGAAGGTGTACATCGCGATGAAGCGCAAGCTGTCGGTCGGCGACAAGATGGCGGGCCGCCACGGCAACAAGGGTGTAATCGCGCGCATTCTTCCTGAGGAAGACATGCCGTATCTGCCCGATGGCACGCCGGTTGAGATCGTGCTGAACCCGCTCGGTGTGCCTTCGCGTATGAACGTGGGGCAGATCCTTGAAACGCACCTCGGGTGGGCGGCGCATGAGCTGGGCCGGCAGATTGGTGAGCTGGTCAAAAAGCACCAGGATGCCGGAAAAGTGCGCGAAGTCTTTCAGGAGAAGTTCGCGGGCACGGCTGCACTGCGTCAACTGCTGGAGCTGGATGATGAGCAGGTGATGCGTGTGGGCCTGGGAATGCAGAAGGGGATCTGGTTTGGCACGGCTGTATTTGACGGCGCGCGCGAGACCGAGATCAAGGCGCTGCTCGCCTCTGCAGGCCTGCCGAGCTCAGGTAAGACGGCGCTGTTCGACGGCATGACCGGCGACCAGTTCGAGCAGCCGGTAACGGTTGGCTACATTTACATGCTCAAGCTGTCGCACCTGGTCGACGACAAGATCCACGCCCGCTCGATCGGACCGTACTCGCTGATTACCCAGCAGCCGCTGGGTGGCAAGGCGCAGTTCGGTGGGCAGCGGTTCGGCGAGATGGAAGTGTGGGCGCTTGAAGCTTATGGCGCCGCATACATCCTGCAGGAGCTGCTCACCGCGAAGTCCGATGACGTGTTTGGCCGCACCAAGATTTACGAGGCCATTGTCAAGGGTGAGGCGGCGATTGAGCCTGGGGTGCCGGAGTCATTCAACGTGCTGATTCGCGAGCTGCAGGCCTTGTGCCTGGATGTCGAACTGATGAAGCAGGAGGACCTGGACGGCTCGAAGAACAAGCTGCCGGAGCCGATGCTGGCCGCGGCGGATTGAGCGGTGTGCTGATGAGGGGCGATTGCGACGGAGGAGAAACGCAGATCCTTTTGCGCGTAGTGCTACCGTCGCTTCGTTCCTCAGGATGACCCGTCGTAAGAGCTTTGCCGTGAGGGTTTGAACAAGGGTCGCTGTTCCGTGAGCACGTGCTCCCGGGGGCGAACAGTGACCCGTCAACACAAGAGCCCCGGGACCGAAAGCGCCTTTGCGCGCCCCAGGAGGAACCGCCTTGTACCGTTCCAGCCCATTTGAACTATCCGGCCCTATCACCGATTTCGACGCGATCCGTATCCAGCTTGCGTCGCCTGAAAAGATCCGTTCCTGGTCGCACGGGGAAGTGACCAAACCCGAGACCATCAATTACCGCACCTTCAAGCCGGAGCGTGACGGCCTGTTCTGCGCGCGCATTTTTGGCCCGGTCACCGACTGGGAGTGCCTGTGCGGCAAGTACAAGCGCATGAAGCACCGCGGCGTGATCTGCGACAAGTGCGGCGTGGAAGTGACGCTGTCGAAAGTGCGTCGCGAACGTCTCGGCCACATCGAGCTCGCCTCGCCTTGCTCGCATGTGTGGTTTTTCAAGGGCCTGCCTTCGCGTATCGGACACCTGCTTGACATCTCGCTGCGCGACCTCGAAGCGGTGCTGTACTTCGAGAGCTATGTTGTCGTCGATGCGGGCGATGCGCCGGTAAAAGAGCGCGAGATCATCAAGGATGAAACCAAGTTCCGCGAGCTCGACACGCAGTACCGCCCCAGCGGTTTCAAAGGCATGATGGGTGCCGAGGCCATCAAGGAGCTGCTCAAGCGGGTCGAGATCCAGGAGCTTTCGATCGAGTTGCGCGAGCGCATGAAGACTGAAACCTCGCTGCAGAAGCGCCTCAAGTATTCGAAGCGCCTGAAGGTCGTCGAGGCGTTCCGCAAGTCGGGCAACAAGCCGCAGTGGATGATTCTCGACGTCATTCCAGTCATTCCGCCTGAGCTGCGCCCGTTGGTGCCGCTCGACGGCGGCCGCTTCGCCACGTCTGACTTGAACGACCTGTACCGCCGTGTCATCAACCGCAACAACCGCCTCAAGAAGCTGATGGACCTGCATGCGCCTGAGGTGATTGTGCGCAACGAAAAGCGCATGCTGCAGGAGGCGGTGGACGCGCTGTTTGATAACGGCCGTCGTGGCCGTGTGCTTCGCGGCGCGAACAATCGTCCGCTGAAGTCGCTCTCCGACACGCTCAAGGGCAAGCAGGGGCGGTTCCGCCAGAACCTGTTGGGCAAGCGCGTGGACTACTCGGGGCGCTCCGTCATCGTGGTTGGCCCCGAGCTCAAGCTGCACCAGTGCGGGCTGCCGAAGAAGATGGCGCTTGAGCTGTTCAAGCCGTTCATCTATCACCGTCTGGAGCAGACCGGACATTGCACAACGATCAAGCAGGCGAAGGAGATGGTGGAGCTGCAGGAGCCGGTGGTCTGGGACATTCTTGAGGAAGTCATCAAGGATCACCCGGTGCTGCTGAACCGCGCGCCTACTCTGCACCGCCTTGGCATCCAGGCGTTTGAGCCGGTTCTTGTGGAAGGCAAAGCCATCAAGATTCATCCGCTTGTCTGCACGGCGTTCAACGCGGACTTCGACGGGGACCAGATGGCTGTGCACATCCCTCTCTCGCCCGAAGCGCAGGTCGAGGCGAGCGTGCTGATGTTGGCGTCGCACAACATTCTGTCCCCTGCTTCCGGTCAGCCGATTACGGTGCCGACGCAGGACATGGTGCTTGGTCTGTACTACCTGACCAAAGCCAAGAAGGGTGGCAAGGGCGAAGGCCGCGCGTTCGCGAACACGGACGAAGTGCTGATGGCGCTTGAGGCGAAGGAAGTGGAGACGCTGACGCCGATTCGCCTGCGCTACTCGGGCTCCGTGCTCGATATGACGACCGCGTATGACGACCAGGACCTGACCCACACGGAGCCCGTGCAGTATGACCGGCAGTACATTTCGACGACGGTCGGCCGCTCGATCCTGAACGATGCGCTGGCCGACGGGATGCCGTACATCAACGGCCTGCTCAAGAAGAAGGGCATAGGGCAGCTGGTGAACTACTGCTACCTGAACCTTGGCCTTGAGACCACGGTGAAGATGCTGGACCGCATCAAGGATCTGGGCTTCCAATACGCGACGCGTTCGGGACTCTCGGTCGGGCTCGACGACATGGTCATTCCTGACTCGAAGTACCCGGTCGTGCGCGAGGCGGAGCAGCAGGTTGTCGCCGTCACGCAGCAGTACCTAGACGGCGCGATCACCAACGGCGAGCGTAACAACAAGGTCATCCAGCTCTGGTCTTCTGTAACAGAAAAGGTTGCAGATGAGATGTTCGACAACATGAAGAACGCGGACCGGGAAGGAGCCATGAACCCGATCTATGTCATGGCTGACTCCGGCGCCCGTGGTTCGAAGCAGCAGATTCGTCAGCTCTCCGGTATGCGCGGGTTGATGGCGAAGCCGTCGGGGGAAATCATCGAAACGCCGATCACGGCAAACTTCCGTGAAGGCCTGACGGTGCTGCAGTACTTCATCTCGACGCACGGCGCCCGCAAGGGACTGGCCGACACGGCGCTCAAGACCGCGGACTCAGGCTACCTGACCCGCCGCCTGGTCGACGTGGCGCAGGACGTGATTGTTTCCGAGCTCGATTGCGGGACTTCAGACGGTATCTACGTGATGCCGATCATTGAGTCCGGCGAGATCATTGAGCCGCTGCGCGACCGGATCATCGGCCGTGTGTCGCTCGAGCGGATCAAGGATTATGAGGGCAACGCGATCGTCGATGTGAACCAGGAGATCTCGGAGGACTGGGCTTCGGCCATTCAGGCTGCCGGGATCGAGCGCGTCAAGATTCGCTCGGTGCTGACCTGCGAGTCGAAGCGCGGCGTTTGCATCCGCTGCTACGGGCGCAATCTGGCTTCCGGTCGCCTGGTCGAGCTTGGCGAGGCGGTCGGCGTGATCGCGGCGCAGTCGATCGGTGAGCCGGGCACGCAGCTGACGATGCGTACCTTCCACATCGGCGGCACGGCATCGCGCGTGAACGAGCAGTCGAAGCTCGACGCGAAGAACAACGGTACGGTTCGCTTCATCAATGTCGTCTCTGTCAAGTCGAAGGTCGGCGACATGGTGGCGATGAACCGGTCCGGTTCGGTCGCGATCATCGACGAGCGCGGACGCGAAAAGGAGCGCTACCAGATTGTCTACGGCGCGAAGCTGAAGGTGATCGAAGGCCAGCAGGTCACGCTTGGGCAGGAGCTTGCCGAGTGGGATCCGTACACCTTCGCGATCCTGACGGA
>CAXTSA010000047.1:1392-13172 GCA_964246755.1 uncultured Acidobacteriaceae bacterium | reverse complement strand
GTTCACCTGCAGCGCCAGCGCCGAGGCCTGCTCGAAGCACTCCGTATCGTCTCCGATGAAGAGGCCGCGGACGACCAGCTTGCCTCGCTCGTCGCGACCTACGACGGTGAGGACGTAGACCATCGGATGTTCGCGGAGAAACCTTTCAGCGGCATAATTCAACACCCCGCGCACCGGTGTATCGGCACGGCCCATGATGCGCTCCATCCCGTACACCGCGCCCAGGTAGTGGCTCCGGTCGATACCCTCGACGCCACCGGTGCCCACAAGAATATTCTTGTTGCCATTGGCCATGCCGATCACTTCGTGCGGCACCACTTGGCCGATCGAGAGGATCAGGTCGAACGGACCATCCCCGGAGCCTTCCAACAGCAGACGATTGACTTGCGCAGGCCAGGCAAACTCCAGCTTGCCCTCCGACTGCTCGCGTACAAAACTCGCCGGTACCTCGCCGAGCGTAGCGATGTCCTCGCGCCAGCGGTGCACCCGGAACAACTCGCGAGGCATCGCACCGAACATGCGGGCAATCGCCTCCTCGCTCATCGCGGTGTGTGTGCCGAGCGCCGGCAGCACGGCCTGCACCGCATCGCCGTAATGCCGGTAGGCGATCTGCGTCAGCTCGCCCGCCTGCGAATGGATGCGCGAGGCATCGGGTGGCACAATCAAGACACGCTTGCGCTTGCCGAGCAACGCGAGCGCCTCAGAAAGCCCGGCGTGCAGCTGCTCGGGTGAGAACTCCGTCGATTGCGATCCGGCACTGTAGTAGACCGCCATTCTTGTCCCCTTCCTCCAGAAGCGCCGCGTTCGCCTCAGCGAGGTTCAGTTCTTCAGCTAAGAGATGTTCTGAAACGCTCAAAGTATTCCCGTCCGGATCTTTGAACCACGCGACCCTTGCGCCGGACGGAGAGGCGCGAACCGCCCAGGGAATGCGAGAATGCTTGTATGAGCGACGCGATTCGTGCCGGTGTTATCGGCTTCGGCCTTGCCGGGCAGATCTTCCATGCTGCCGTGATCAACGAAACCCCTGGCCTTGAGCTCGCCGGGATAGTGGAGCGGTCGGGCAATCTGGCCGCGGGCAGGTATCCCGGTACCCGAGTGTTCGCTTCGGTCGAAGAGATGCTCGCGGACCCCACGATCCAGTTGTGCGTGGTGGCGACGCCAAACCATGTGCATCGCTCGCTTGCGGAACAATGCATGCGGGCCGGCCGGCTTGTTGTTGTGGACAAACCCCTGGCCTTGACCAGTGAAGACGCGGCTGCGCTGGCACGGGTCGCGCGCGAGAAGAAGGTAATCCTGTCCGCATACCACAATCGCCGCTGGGATGGCGACTACCAGACCGTCCTGAACCTGCTCGAGAGCGGGAAGGTGGGCAGGCCGCTACTGTTTGAATCGCACTTCGATCGGTTTCGGCTGGAGCCAAAGCCGGGCGCCTGGCGAGAGACCGAAGCCGCAGGGGGCGGAATCCTGTTCGACCTGGGTCCCCACCTGATCGATCAGGCGCTGGCCCTGTTCGGCGCGCCCACAAGCGTATGGGCTGATGTGCGCGTCACGCGACCGAACGGCGTGGTCGATGACGGCTTCGATATCCAGTTGCGCTATGAAGGCTCGGCAAGCGAGACGCAGCGAGCGCTGCGCGTGTGGCTGCGCTCGACCATGGCCGCTGCCAGCCCTGGCGCGCGGTTTACGCTGCACGGAACTAAGGGGAGCTTCGAAAAGTGGGGGCTCGATCCGCAGGAGGCGGCGCTGAAGGACGGTGCTCGCTTCGCGGACGAAGGCTTTGGGCAGGAATCGGCGAACTCCTGGGGCGTGTTTACCCTGCCCGGAGGCACGCCGGAGACCATCCCGACGATGCCGGGCGATTATCGCAAATACTACGAGAATGTCCGCGACGCCATCCTTGGAATCAAGCCGCTCACTGTCGGCATTGGAGCGGCCTGGTCTGTCGCGTATCTCATGGAGCGCGCCCGCGAAAGCAGCCGGGAAGGCCGTCGCGTCGCGGTAGACCTCCGAGCAGCCGAAACTTTATAGTTGCGCGCATGGGAGATGTCGCGACCATGACCTCACAGCGTATCCGTCTCTTTCTCCTCTTCACGATCGCCGCGGCTTGTGCACTTCGCCCGGCACCCGCGCAAAAGCAGCATGACCCGTTGTCGAGCGGGCAGGTAGACCAGGTGCGCGAGCTCGGCGATCACCCGCTCGAACGCCTCAAGCTGTTCCTGAAGTTCGTAAATGAGCGAGCGGCGGCAATCAAGGAACTGACCCCGAACAGCACGGAGAACAATCGCCCCGCGGAGCTGCGGGCCCGCTATGAGGAGTTCACCCGGCTTGCCGACGAGCTTTCCGACAATGTCGATACCTACGACAGCGACCACGCGGACATCCGCAAAGCCTTGCGGGCGATTATGGAAAGCAGCGCGAAGTGGCCCGCGGTTTTGAACGCGCCGGCACCGGACCGCACCTACGATTTCTCCCGAAAAACGGCGCTGGACGCGGCGCAGTCCTCAAGCGAGCAGGCGCAGAAACTGTTGGCGAGCGAGGAAAGCTATTTCGCCGCGCACAAGGACGAGGCCGGCAAGAACGGCAAGGCGCCCACGCCCGAACTCTAAGCCTCTTCCCCAGGCCGCTCGGGCATCCCTGTAAAATGAAGCCGAGGTCAGTATGCCCGAGATCCATCGCAGAAAAACAGTGACGGCAACGGTAGGCAACGTCCGCGTCGGCTCGGACGCGCCGGTTGTGGTGCAATCGATGACGAACACCGATACGGCCGACGTCCGGAGCAGCATCGACCAGATCGCGGCGCTCGCGGCCGCCGGGTCCGAACTGGTTCGCGTGACCGTGAACAACGAAGAGGCGGCGCAAGCGGTTCCCTATATCGTCGAAGGGCTGGACCGGTTGGGGCTACAAACGCCCATTGTGGGCGATTTTCACTATAACGGCCACATCCTGCTGAAAAAGTACCCGGCCTGCGCACGGGCGCTGGCGAAGTACCGCATCAACCCTGGGAATGTCTCAATCGGCCGCAAGAACGACGACAACTTCCGTTCCATGATCGAGGTTGCTGTTGAGAATGGGAAACCGGTGCGCATTGGCGTCAACTGGGGCTCGCTCGACCAGGCGCTGCTAACGGTCATGATGGACGAAAACTCGCGCCGGGCCGACCCGCTCCCTGCGCGCGACGTGATGATGGAGGCGATGCTGGTTTCGGCACTTTCCTCCGCTGAGGCCGCCGAGCGGTACGGCTTGCGGCACGATCAGATCATCCTGAGCGCCAAGGTTTCCGGTGTCCGCGACCTGATCGACGTATATACCATGCTGGCGGCGCGCTGCGATTACCCGCTGCATCTCGGGCTTACAGAGGCCGGCATGGGCGTTAAGGGGATTGTCGCCTCGGCAGCAGGCCTGGCGCCGCTGCTGCTGGCCGGCATCGGCGACACGATCCGCGTTTCGCTCACACCCAAGCCGGGCGGCGACCGCGCCGAAGAGGTTGGGTGCGCGCAGCAGATCCTGCAGTCACTATCGATCCGCTCGTTCACGCCGCAAGTCACGGCCTGCCCCGGCTGCGGGCGTACCACCAGCACGTTTTTCCAGTCGCTGGCTGAACAAATTCAGGACTATCTGCGCGCTTCCATGCCGGCCTGGCGCGAGCAGTACCCGGGCGTCGAAGAGATGAAGCTCGCGGTGATGGGCTGCATCGTAAACGGCCCGGGCGAGTCGAAACACGCGAACATCGGCATTTCCCTGCCGGGCACGGCTGAGGAGCCCAAGGCGCCGGTGTACGTGGACGGCCGGCTCGTGACAACACTGCGCGGCGACACCATCGTGAGCGACTTCCAGAAGATTCTTGACGAGTATGTCCGCAGCCATTACGGGGCTGCGCGGCTGGAGAGCCCGCAGCTTGTGGAAGTCCACTAAGGCAGATAGCGGTAGGTTGTAAAGAGTGAAACGGCGCTGTCCCGATCGACCCGGACGGCGCCGTTTCTCATTGCGGAGAGAGGTGACCGACGTACTCTGTCGCGTTTTGCCCGGAGCAGCTACGCTTTGAGCAATCTTCCTGCGACAGGTGCTCCTATGTCTGCTTTCCGGCTTACTCTGCTATTCGCGCTCGGCCCCCTGCTTGTAGTGACGGCGTGCTTTGCTTCAAGCAGGCCTTGCTACTCGCCTGAAGAGGCGACCGAGCACGCGGGCAAGGAGATTTGCCTCAGCGCACACGTGTACGACGTAGTGGAGAGCGAGGATGGAACGCGCTACCTGGACGTATGCCGCCCCGGAACACCGGATGAAAGCTGCCACTTTACGATTGTCAGCATGACGACGGACCGCAAGGACGTGGGAACCCTGGATAGCTTGCGCGAGCAGGATGTACATCTGCGCGGCGTGGTCCACGCGGTCCATGGCCAATCGATGATGCTGCTGAGCCATGCCCGCCAGTTTCGCGATGGGCCAGAAAAGTTTCGCCCGAATCCGGAGCTGCTGAGCGGGTTCTCAGCCGGCAGCGAAGGGACCGCATTTCGGGACCCGGCATTGAGCGCGCGCAAACACAAGAACGCGAGCGTATTTGCCGGCAGGCCCGATTCGAAATATTAAAGGAGCGGTCCGGCCCTCCGGCGCAGATCCTTGAGAGGGTAGGAGGTGCCGCGCCACACGACGGCACCCCGGGCAAGCGTGACAAGCATCGACCGCAGCATCGCGTAGACCAGGAAAACCGTGGCGACCGGGAAAAGCAGCGCGTACAGCGGCGAGGAGCCGCCCTTGCGACGGAACAAAAAGTAGAGAGCGATAAGAGAGAGCAACGTCACGGCGCTCGCCGCCTGCATCGCCGGGGGGCCCAGGAAGCACACCGCGGGATAGACGCCGAACAGGATCAGGATGAGGCAGGCGAACAGGACCAGCGACACTCGAAACTGAAACCCGGCAAAGAGATTCTTTGTTACGTTGCGAATGATGCCCACGAGGCCGCTGGCCCAGTGCAGGGTGACGAGCCCGCTGCCGAAGGCGACCCGTTGCCTCAGTCCGTGGCGCTTGATCTCGACCGCGAGGCGCACATCCTCAAGCACTTCCATGCGTACCGCGGCCATGCCGCCGATTGCTTCGTAAGCCTCGCGACGAACGAGGTTGAAGGCACCCACGCCGAGCCGGTCCTTGCTGCCGGGCTCAGGGACCTTCCACAGTTTCACGGCCCAAGCCGAGTAGACCTGGAGAGCGGAAACCATCATGTGCTCACCGGCGGATTTGAGGAGGGGAGTCGGCAGCAGCACCAGGTGATCGGCACCCTCGGCGACGACGAACTGCATAGCTCGCCGCAGCGCGTCCGGCTCAAAGAAGATGTCGCCATCGGTAAGGAGAAGGTAAGGCGCCCGCGTCTCGGCCACCCCACAGGCCAGCGCGTGCTGCTTGCCCATCCAGCCCTCGGGCAAGGTCTGGACGTGTACCGTTTTGAGCGTGACGCGGGCGCCTGGCGGGGCCGGTTCAGCCGCGATTTCGTCCAGAATGGCCCCGGTACGGTCGGTGGAACGGTCATCGACCGCAACGATCTCGAGTGCGATTCCCTGCTGGGCGAGCAGCGATCGAAGGGTGCCGGCGATGGCTGCCTGCTCGTTGCAGGCCGGCACAATCACGGCGAGCAAAGGGGTGTCGAGCGCGGGCAGCGAGGGCGTGTCAAAGGTTGGAGCAAGCAGGTCCGGGACGCGCGGCAGATTGCGTGCCAGCTCCAGGGTCCGGAAGATCCAGGCCAACGCAACGAGCCAGTTAAGGGCGATGCCAGCCGGCAGCACGTACCGGAGCAAGCTCTTACTTCGTGTCTGGACGCGGCCAGCGCGCGTCCACTACCGTTGAAATGCCGCCGCGAGGACGAAAATCCCCGTGCACGTGCGCCCATACCGGTTCGCATGCCTTCACCACATCCTCGAGCACCTGGTTGACGATATTCTCCTGAAAGATGCCCAGGTTGCGATAGCAGAACAGGTATTCCTTGTAGCTTTTCAGTTCCAGGCAGCGGTCGCGCGGCATGTAGCGCAGCTGGATGACGCCGAAATCCGGCAGCCCGGTCTTGGGGCAAACGGAGGTGAACTCCGGATCGTCGATCAGGATTTCGTAGCCGGAGAACTGGTTCTCCCACGTCTCGATCTCCGGAAAGCGGGTGTCCAGGCCGGCTTTTGCGTGCTCGTCTGTATATCGGGGGGTCAGCATTGCCATGCTCTCCAGTTTATCTGACGTGGTCGAGAAGTCAGGGCGAAGGGGCTCAAGCGGGCGCGCCTGTCCCCATTCGGCAACGCGGCCGCGAGAGCGCGATGGATGTGCTCCGGTATACTCAAGCTCGGATTTCGTACAGACCTGATGGCCAATGAACGCCCGAACCGCAACACTCGCATCGCTATCTGGACCGCCGCGGCCGTTGTGGTCGCCGTGGTGTTCTACCTCGCGCACATTGCTACGCGCACGGTGCTGCAGGTTCGCGCGTTCACGGTAGAGCGCGGAGCAATCCGGAGCACCATTTCCACCAACGGAAAGGTGCAGCCGGTCACGAACTATGAAGCGCACGCGCCGTTTCCGGGTCTGATTCGCGCCGTCTATGTGCATGAGGGCGATGCGGTCCCCGCGGACAAACTGCTGTTGAGCATGGACAGCGCTGACGCCCAGACGCGCCTTGCGCAGGCGCGGGCGTCGCTGGCCGGCGCAGTCGCAAATCAGCAGGCCATCGCCGGCGGGGGGGCGCCGGAAGACCGCTACACCTTTACCGGCCAGCTGGAGCAGGCGCGCACGGAGCAGAGCGCTGCGAAGGCGTCGCTGACAACGCTACAGCAGCTTGCCGCCAAAGGGGCGGCATCCCCCAGCGAAGTGGCGCAGGCGCAGAACAGGCTCAATGGCGATCAGGCCAGCCTTCAGGTACTCGAACAGCGCCAGGCCGCGCGGAAGAGCTCGCCGAATCTGGCCCAGGCGCAGGCCCAAGTGGCCGAAGCGCAGGCCGCGGTCGCAGCCGCCGAGGATGCGATCGGCAAGAGCAATGTGCGCGCTCCTTTCGCGGGCACTGTGTATTCCATGTCCGCTGCCCAAAGCGAATACGCGCAGCAGGGCGATCGGTTGCTGCAGATCGCCGACCTGAACCGCATGGAAGTGCTGGCCTACTTCGACGAGCCGGATATCGGCAAGCTGGTGGTGGGGGCGCCCGTCACGATCACCTGGGTTGCGAAGCCGGACCAGGTATGGCACGGCCACATCACGCGCCTGCCCGCCACCGTCGTAACTTATACGACGCGCAATGTTGGAGAGCTGATCTGCTCGATCGACGACCCGCACGACGGCTTATTGCCCGACACGAACGTGGACGTGACCGTGACCACGAACAACGTGAACGATGCGCTGTTCGTGCCACGCGAGGCGCTCCATACGGAGCAGGGACTCACCCTTGTCTACAAGGTTGCGCACGGGTCGCTCAAGCGCTCGCCAGTCACGGTGGGCAACCTCAATCTCACGCAGGTGCAGATTCTTTCCGGGGTGAGTACGGGCGACGTCGTCGCGCTGACGGCGATCGGCGGTCAGCCGCTCACCGATCACACGGCTGTGCGAATCCGGCAGTAGAGCCTGCATCGCGAGGGCATACGCCGTCATCTTTTCTTTATGGCCGTCGCGGCCGCGCTTCCTATGCGACTTTCTAAGCCATTCCTCCGCCGATACCAACGCGCCCTTCTTCCCTGCGCATTGTTAGCGGCTACCATGCCTTTCGCTGCTGCATTGCCCGCTGATCCTGCCTCATCGACGCAGCCAATCGAGAAGTTGCTGGCCAAAGGTCATGCCGATCAAGCACTCAGCCTGCTGGACCAAGCACTCGCGGCCAACGCAAGCGACGCGGCCGCGCTCAACCTCCAGTGCCGCGTCTTCTTCTCCGAGGGACGTGTGGATGCGGCAGAAGGCCCCTGCGAGCATGCAGTCGCGCTCGAGCCAAACGACAGCAGCTACCATCTGTGGCTGGGCCGGGTGCTGGGCCGGCGCGCACAACACGCGGCGATGCTTTCCGCCTACTCGCTGGCCAAACGCGTCCACGCCGAGTTCGAGGCGGCACACTGGCTCGACCCGCGCAGCGCGACGGCTGCGGCCGATCTCGCCGAGTTTTACGTGCAGGCGCCCCACATACTCGGCGGCGGAAAAAACAAGGCGCAGGCGCTCGCGGCGGAGATGGAACCCTTGAGCCCGGCGCTGGCGCACACGATGCGGGCAGAGGTCGCCCAGAGCAGCAAAGACGACGAGGCGGCGGAGCGTGAACTGCGGGCTGCGGCAGCCAGCCGCGATGCACGTCCGGAGACACACATCGCGCTGGCGAGTTTCTATCGCAAGCACGACCGGGTACCGGAGATGCTCATTGAGATCGACAGGGCTGTCGCGGCCGACACTGAGCGCGATGATGCGCTGGTCTCAGCTGCCGAGCAGTTGACGCGCAGCAAGCAGCGTCCCGAGCAGGCCATCGCCCTGCTGCGCTCGTACCTCGAATCGAGCAACCAGTCAGAAGAGGCGCCGGCTTTCCAGGTGCATGCGCGTCTCGCGGAGTTGCTCGAAGCAGCCGGCAACCCGGCCGGCGCGCAATCCGAGCTGGCAGCCTCGCGCGCACTCGCTTCGGGCTGGCAGGGAGCTAAAGCGGAGCTCCACGGCGAGTAACGCGCACGGGCCGCGTCATTTTGGCACTCACGGTCATAAGGACCCGCCAGTTTGCCTGCCCGAAGCAGCGCTGCGGAACGCACACAGGGTAGAATCGCTGCTGAACGCGAGCTGCCCTGGTCGCACCCTTCGCCCGAGCCAAGCGAGCCTGGCTGCGACCACACGCTTGCACTCCGGCGAACGTATATGGCCGGGAGAAGGAAAGACGTCATTTGATCCCCAGCTTTGTTTTGCGCGGCATGCTGGCCGCCTCACTCCTGGCGCCGGCCGTGTATTGCCTGCCGATCCCGGCACATGCGCAGCTCTCGCTTTATACGGCGGTGGACCTGGCACGCCGCAACAGTCCGTCCGTGCGTATCGCGCAGGCCGACGTCATGAAGGCGCAGGCGGTGGTATCGCAAGCGCGAGACGTGTATGTGCCGTCTTTGACAGCGGGCTCTGCCGCCGGCTACTCCTACGGCTTTCTAGGCGGGGTGCCGAGCGTTTTCAACGCCCAGATCCAGTCGCTGGTCGTTTCCTTCTCGCAGCCGGATTACATCCGCGCCGCCAGGGCCGGGTTGCACACAGCAACGCTCGGGCTCCAGGACGCGCTGGACCAGGTGGAGTTGGACAGCGCGCTTGATTACGTCCAACTGAACACCATTGCGCAGCAGCTTGCGGCGCTGAACGAAGAAAAGAGAGATGCGGAAGAGCTGGACTCGATCGAACAGAACAGGCTTTCGGCCGGAGTGGAAAGTCAGATAGCGGCGACTCGCGCGGAGTTGACCGCCGCGCAGGCCGATTTGAGACGACTCGACCTCGAGGCGCAGGCCGCTCTGCTGCGCAAGCGTCTGAGCGACCTCACTGGTTTGCCCTCGGACGAGATACAGCCCGAGTCCAAGAGTATTCCCGGAGCGCCAACAAGTGATGTAAGCCTAGTCAGCGGATTCACCGCGGGTGTGCAAGCAGGGTTCAGCAACGCAGTCAGCAAACACTACGTCGCGCATGGAGACGCGCGACAGAATTATCGACCGCAGATCGGTTTTGGATTCAGTTATCAGTTCCTGGATACGACGTTGAATAACTACAACACCTTTTACAATCACCCGCTCCAGCCCAATAACTTCGGCATCGCCGCGCAGATAACATTTCCACTGTTCAATGCGGGCACCACGGCACACGCGAGAGAAACCGCCGCGGACGCGGTCCACGCCGACTCCCAGGCCGAACAGCAGCGGGAAACAGTCGAGGAGCAGGTGATGCAGCTGCAGGGCAGTTTTCCGGAATTACGTGCGCAGTCTCGGATAGCCGATTTACAGGCGCAGCTCGCGCAGCAACAACTGCAATCGGTGCTGTTGCAATTGAACAACCCTCCGGCGACCGCGTCCGGTGTGCCGCTCACCCCGGCGGACGAGATGCAGGCCCGCATCGAAGAGCGCGCCCGCTACAGCGACGCGCTCGAGGCGCGCTTCGTTTTACTGAAGGCTCAGCTTTCTCTGCTTCGCTCCAGGGGTGGTCTTGCTGCGTGGATTAACCGCGGCGCTCGATGAAGCAGTTGTTCGCTATCCGACACAGCACAGCTTCCGCAGCATTGTCCAGGTCACGATGGTAAACTTATGGGTGATGGTTACCCCGCTGAAAACACTGTTCCTCAACCCGCCCTCCTTTGAAAACTTTGACGGCGGTGCCAGCTCTCGTTGGCCCGCGACCCGTGAGATCGAGAGCTACTGGTACCCGGTGTGGCTGGCCTACCCGGCCGGCATGCTTGAAGGCTCACGGCTGCTCGACGCGAACCCGCACCATGTCTCCTGGGACGGCGTCGTCGAGATCCTCAAGGACTACGAGTTCCTCGTGCTGTTCACGAGCACAATCGGCTGGACCGGCGACCAGCGCGCGGCCGAGAAGGTGAAAGCTGCCTACCCCAATCTGAAGATCGCCTTCGTCGGGCCGCCGGTCACCACCGACACCGACAAAGCGCTCGATGAATGCGCGGCAATCGACTTCATCTGCCGTCGCGAGTTCGACTTCTCTGTGGTTGAGTTTGCCCAGGGCAAGCCGTTGAACGAGATCCTCGGCATCTCCTATCGCGGCGGCGACGGCAAGATCGTGCACAACCCGGACCGTCCGCAAGTCGAAAAGCTCGATAAGCCGGATATGCCGTGGGTTACGGATATCTACAAGCGCGACCTGGACGTGACAAAGTACAACGTCCCCTTCCTCCTGCATCCGTATGTGGCGCTGTACTCCACGCGCGGCTGCCCGGCGCAGTGCACTTTCTGCTTGTGGCCCCAAACCCTGAGCGGCCATGCCTGGCGCAAGCGCTCGACCGACGACGTGGCCGCGGAAATGGCACATGCCAAGGAGCTTTTCCCGGATGTCAAGGAGTTCTTCTTCGACGACGATACCTTCAACATCCAGAAGGCGCGCACGATCGAGCTATGCGAGAAGCTGAAGCCGCTCGGACTGACCTGGTCCTGCACCTCGCGCGTCACCACCGACCGCGACACGTTGAAGGCGATGAAGGACGCCGGCTGCCGCCTGCTCATCGTCGGCTTTGAGTCCGGCGACCCGCAGATTCTCAAGAACATCAAGAAGGGCGCGACCGTGCAGCGCGCGCGCGACTTCGTGAAGGACTGCCACGACCTCGGCCTAACGATTCACGGTGATTTCATTCTGGGCCTGCCCGGCGAAACGAAAGAGTCGATCCGCAACACGATCAACTTCGCCAAACAGCTTGACGTTGAGACGATCCAGGTCTCGATCGCGCATGCCTTCCCCGGCACCGAGTTCTATGACTACGCCAAGCAGCACGGCTTCATCACCAATGAAACAAAGATGGTCGATGAAGGCGGCCACCAACTCGCCCACATCGAGTACCCGGGGCTGCCGACCGAGTACGTGCTTGAGATGGTGCATCGCTTCTACGATGAGTACTACTTCCGCCCAAAGGCGGCGTGGCGTGTCGTTTCTAAAGCAATTATCAATCGCGACGTGCCCCGTTTGTACACCGAGGCAAAGGCTTTCATGAAGCTGCGCTCCGAGCGAAACAAGATGGTCAAGCAAAGCAAGAGCGACAAAGCGCGCGAAAGCGGCGAGGCCCTTAGCGCCGGCGTCTGAGCCGTACCCTCCAGAGCGCAGCCGGTTGCTACCGGCTG
>CAXTSA010000047.1:0-1382 GCA_964246755.1 uncultured Acidobacteriaceae bacterium | reverse complement strand
GTCGAGAGTGATGACCGACCCTTCCATGACGCTCCGCCGCTATCTGGTCCTGCTGATCGTGGCGGTGACGGCTCCGCTCGGCGACACTTTTCTGGCCGTCGGCATGAAGAATCTCGGTCCCGTCTCGCTCGGTCACCCCGCCCTTCTCTTCCATGCGGTCACTACCCCCTATGTGGCGATTGGCATCGCTCTACTGATCGGATTTTTCGCGTCCTACACGGCCGCGCTCTCCTGGGCGGACCTGACCTACGTCCTCCCGACGACTTCGATCGGCAACGTCATCATCGCACTGCTCTCCCGCTTCTGGCTGCATGAGCAGATCACGCCTTCACGCTGGCTCGGCATTCTGCTCATCACCCTAGGCGTAGGTTTTGTCGCGAACGGCAAGAGCTACACCGAGCACGAGGGCGATAAACTCGGCGTGGAACGCAAACACGCGGGCGCACTCCACGCCAGCCAGGCGCCTCGCCTGTGAGCATCCCGGCTACGCAGCAGGCTGCCGGCTGGGAGGTTGCAGCCATGATCGCCGCCATTGTCACATTTGCCACGGTGGGCGACCTGCTGATCGCCTCCGCTATGCGGCGACTCGATCTGGACGCCATCCGCGCCAAACGTGGACTGGTGGGCGCAAGTTGGGCCGTCGTTACCGATGCCCGCTTCTGCGGCGGGGTGCTCGGTATGGCCGGAGGTTTCTTCTCGCTGCTCTACGCCCTCTCGCACGCGGAGGTCAGCCTGATTGGTCCGGCCTCCGCTTCTCTGACCTTCGTGACCAACGCGGTTGCCGCCAAGTTCTTTCTCAAGGAGAATGTGGACCGCCGCCGCTGGGCAGCCGCGGTCTTCGTCTGCCTCGGTGTGGCGCTGCTCACACGTTAGCTCAAGCCCAGGTCTCTTTCATGCCGTCGAGGGCGCGATCCAGGTACGTTGCCGCGCTGATCAGCGCGAGGTGAGTCAGCCCCTGGGGAAAGTTCCCCAGGTGCTCGCCGCTCGAGCCGAGCTGCTCCGAATACAGGCCGAGGTGGTTGGCATACCCGAGCATTTTGTCAAATAACAGACGAGCTTTTTCGACTTGCCCGGCGCGCGCCAGGCACTCGATAAACCAGAAGGAGCAGGCGGTAAAGCTGCCCTCGTCGCCGGGCAGGCCATCGATCCCCGTTGTGTAGCGGAACACCAGGGTGTCCTCGCTCAGACAGTCCTCGATGCGCTTCAGGGTGGAAAGCCAGCGCGGGTCGGTGGGGCTGATGTAGCGCAGCATGGGCATCAGCAGCAGAGAGGCATCGATATTCTTCTCCCCCTGCGCCTGCACGAACGACTGCAGCTCGTCATCCCAGAAGTTATTGAAGATATCGTCGTCGATCTCCCGCCGCGTCTGGAGCCACTCTTCA
>CAXTSA010000046.1:0-13190 GCA_964246755.1 uncultured Acidobacteriaceae bacterium | reverse complement strand
CCTACAAGCTGCCCTATTCTAAGTGGCTGCGTAGCGGGGAGCAAGCACTCACGCAACCTTTGTCTTCGGAAACTGCATCATGTGGCAATGGTCCTGTCCGGAGTGCAGGCGAAAGATCCCGGCTCCTCTCACCGTGCGAGCTAGCTTGCACGGCTGAATACACGCTCTTCAAGCCTCGAAATCCGACCTTCGTGCAGCTTGTAGACCTCTTCCGTGAGGCGATCCAGCTTGGTCTCCACTCGATCCAGCCGCTTATCTATTCCATCCAGCCGCTTACTGATCGCCTCGAAACCTGCCCGCATTTCCGCTCGCAGATCATCCGTTGCACTACGGTTTTCCGCTCGCAAGTCGCTTACCGCGCTACGGTTCGAAATCGTGGACGCGACATAAATCACGAGCAGGGTAAAAAAGGGAACTCCCACGGATACATAAAGCTGGGTATTGTTCATTCAGGTCGCCCTCTAGCAGCGTGGTTATCGCTCGCATATTATGTTGTGTTCCCAAGCCTAGATGGTGTTGGCGCGTGAACGCAATGAATTTGCCGCTTCAACCCTTCCCAGAGGTAACCGGAGTTGCCGCTTCCCGCGCCAGTGCCTTATGCAGCGCCCGTTGCAGTGCGGCCCGGCTCTCGGCGTACTCCTCTTCGGCGACCATGCCTAAAGCATGCTCCCGCTCGAGCGCGAGCAAGGCCCGCTCGAGCGCGGGGCGCAGGGCGCGGGGCTCGTCTGCCTGCTCGGACGATTCGCGACGGGACGGCTGCAAGCGCAGCAGCCAGACGGCGCCTGCGAGCAGCAGCGCGCCCAGGCCGCCCAGCAGCCAGGGTTTGCGGCGTTGAAGAGGGTCCGGTGTGTCGACCGGCGGTCCCAGCCCTCCGCCCGGGCGCGTATCGGTAGCCATGCTGCCGCTGGTCGCTACACTGGCCCCGGCTCCGGGCGTGTTGCCGCCGCCAGGGTTCCCCCCAGCGCCTTGCGTCTCACGCGGCAGCTCGCCCTCGCCCGAGACAGAAAACTTCACCGGGAGGCCGGGCGGGACACCCTTGCGCACATACGTCTGCGCGTCGGGGTTCGCAGGCACCGGCTGCCACTCGGTCCCGTCCGGGGTAAAGCGCATGCTCTTCGGCAGCAGTACCACCAGGTTCTCGGTCGCGAGCGCCTCGCGCTGGGTCCAGCCCATCGTCTTGCCGGTGTAAGGCAGCGTGTAGCTCACCTGGAAGCGCGTTTCGCCCGGCCGCACCGGAAAAACAAACGCATAGTGGCCTTTGCCCGCGAGCGGCACCGGCGAGCTCTCGACCGGCATGCCGCCGGGGCCCATCGCCGCCGTGCCCTGGAGCTTCGCGTCCTCGGGCAGAAAGAATTCGTATGCGTGATCGCTCAACTGGGTCCGCGCCGGCTGCGAGTTGTTGCGGACGAAAAAATCCTCATTCACGCGCAGCTCGCTCTTGCCTTCTGCACTGCCGGGCCCGGTCTGCATGCTCAGCACGTCAGCTTCCGTGCCGATACCGTCGACCGCGGTGGCCACGTCGTATACATCGACGTCGACAGTATGCGCGCCGGAGGGCACCGGCTGGAAGTAAGCGGCTTTCTGGTGGCTGACGCGGACCAGGTGCATGCCGTCGTCCGGCGATTCGAGCCGGAAGCCGCCCCTGGCATCGGTGCGGCTTTCGGCGGCGACCTGCATGCTTCCGTTGAGCGAGATGAGCGCGACGGTGTCGCCCGGCGATACCTTGCCGGTAGTGCGATCGGTGACGGTGCCGGAGATGGGCGTGGCCGCCGAGGCGCTCGGGGCACTGGTGCCGGCCAAAGCAGCCAAGCATACAAAAAGGAGCGGAAGAGAGGACGTGCTCACGAATCGAGTGTAGCGCCGGCCGGCCACGGCGGGTTACACCCTGACCCGCGGTCGTTTGTGCCGTTCCGACGCTTCCAGATGTTCCATTTCTGTGATCACGGCGGCCGTCTCGGCCTCAAGCGTCTCGCGCTCCGCCGCGTACTCCTCATCGCGGTACTTGCCCGCGCGGTGCTCAAAGCTCAGGTCGCGCAGGTTGTCGTAGAGCACAGCCTTGCGCTCCGCCAGGAACTCGAGGCGGGTTTTCTCGCTCTGCGCCGCGACGTGGCGTTCCGGGTAGAAGATATAGACGGCCAGTGCGACGGTCAGCACGGCACAGGCGACGAGCGTCATCATTCGGTCTCCCGCCGGATACGTGCCAGAGTGCGCGCGCGCGCTTCGGCTTGTGCGCCGGTCCACGGTTCGGCCGCAGGCGCAGGCGGGCTTGCCTGCGCGGCCAGAGTCGCGGCGCGGTGGCCTTCACGCCAGCGGCGGAGCAGCAGCAGCGCCCCGAGCAGCCCGAGGATCAGCACCGCGGGCGGCACCACCCAGGCGGCCTGGTTAAAGCGCGTGAGCAGCGGCGAGGCCAGCGCCGTGGGGCCGTACTTCTGCTCGAAGTCCACCAACACCGCATGGTCGCTCATGCCGCCGGAGAGGTCGGCATGCAGGCTGGCGAGCATGCCGCCCGAGTTGGGACAGCCGACGTGGTTGCACTCGCCCAGCAGCTGCGCGCAGCCGCAGGTGCACATCATTTGGTGGCTCAGGGCGTTGTAGCGGCCGGCAGTGTCGCTCGCGCCGATGCCGGCGACCATCGTGACAGCGGCCAGCAGGAAGCTCAGGGCAGTCCGGAAAACGCGGGCACGGTGCTGCCCGCCGGACGAGAAATCGCGCACCCGCATCAGTCGCCACCCCCGGCGATTACGAGCTCTCCTTGCGTCTTGCCCTGACTCGGGAGCGGTCTGGTCTCCGCCGCAAGGGCGGTGAGCCGGTTCGGCGCAAGGGCCACCCCGGTCCCGGCGACGACCATGAGCACGCCGATCCAGATCCAGGCCACGAGCGGGTTCAAGAACACCTTGATAATCGGCTGACCGGTATCGGGATTTTTGCCGGCATAGACTGTGTACAGGTCGGCGGCGAGGGTCGAATGGTTCGCGACAATCGTTTCGGTCTGCTGCGAGGCAGGGTAGAAGCGCTTGGCCGGGGTGAGGGTGGTGAGCGGCTTGCCGCCCTCTTTGCCGCGCGCGTACACGTTCAGCAGCGCGTACTCGGCATCGTAGTTCGGGTTCGAGTCCTGGGTGAAGCTCTCGGCTTCGAGCGTGTACGGCCCTACCAGCATGCGGTCGTGAAAGCCAAGCTCCCGCTCCTGGCTCTGGTTAAAGGCCGAGCCGGCAAAGCCGATAAAGATGATGGCAACGCCGAGATGGATGATGTAACCGCCATACCGGCGGGTGTTGCGCTGGGTCAGCAGCACGACGGAGCGCAGGAACCCCCGCCCGGTTTGCTTCGAGAGCACCTGTGCACCGCGGCTGAATTCGCTCAGGATGGCGGTCACGACAAAGGTCGCGAAAACCCAGACAGTGTATGCGTAGAAGGAGCCGATGTCGGCCCAGGGCCGTTCCCCGGACCCGAGCAGGAAAAGGGCTACGATCCCGGCGCCGATACCCGGGCGAATGAGATTGCGGCGGACAGACTGGAGCGACCCGGTGCGCCAGGCCAGCAGCGGCCCGACCCCCGTCAGGAGCATGAGAAAAATGCCGATGGGTACCGCGACCCGGTTGTAAAACGGTGCGCCGACCGTGACCCGGTTGCCCTGAACGTACTCCGACAGGATGGGGAACAGCGTGCCCCATAGGACGGTGAAGCAGGCCGCCAAGAGAACTATGTTGTTGAACAGGAAGCTCGATTCGCGCGATACGAGCGACTCGATGTGATGCTCGGCGGTGAGGTGGTCCCTCTGGCGCCAGAACGTAACGGCGCACACAGCGAAGGTTACGAGCATGAAGCCGTGGAACCAGCTCCCGATGGAGCTCTGCGCGAAGGCGTGAACGGAGGAGACCAGCCCGGAGCGGGTGAGGTCGGTACCGAGCAGGGTAAGCAGAAAAGTGGAAAAGATCAGCCACACATTCCACTGCTTCATCATGCCGCGCTTCTCCTGCATCATGACCGAGTGCAGGAACGCGGTGCCGGTAAGCCAAGGCATCAGCGAGGCATTCTCGACCGGATCCCAGCCCCAGTACCCACCCCAGCCCAGCACGGAGTAAGCCCAGTGCGCGCCGAGAAAGATGCCGAAGGTCAGGAAACCCCAGGTCACCATCGTCCAGCGACGGGTGATGCTGATCCACTTCTCTCCGGGGTAACGCATCATCAGGGCGCCGAGCGCGAAAGCGAACGGGACCGAAAAGCCCACGTAGCCGAGGTAGAGCATGGGTGGATGAATCACCATCTCCGGATACTGGAGCAGGGGATTGAGCCCGAAACCGTCCTGCGGGACCGTGCCGCCGACCAGCGCAAAGGGCGGTGCGACAAAGTTGAGCAGCAGCAGGAAGAAAAGCTGGATGCCCGCGAGGATCGTGGAAGCGTAGGCGAAGAGCTTGACGTCGGTACGGTGCCGCAGCCGCAACACGAAGCCGTAGGCGGCCAGCAGCCAGGCCCACAGCAGAAGGGAACCCTCCTGCCCGCTCCACAGGGCGGCGAACTTGTAGGGGCCAGGCAGGTCGCGGTTGGAGTGGTGGAGCACGTAGGAGACCGAGAAGTCGTTGGTAAAGGCGGCCCAGACCAGCGCGAAAGCCCCTCCGGTAACAGCGACAAAGCTGGCAATCCCGGCGCGCCGCGCGGTTTCGGCCAGGCGCTCGGGCGCGATGGCGCTGCCCCTGCCGGCTCCCGTTGCGAGACGGCGCAGCGCGACCCCCCCGGCGACAAGCGTGTAGGCGCTCAGAGCAAAGGCGAGCAGAAGCGCGTAACTGCCGAAGGCTGGCATCATAAGGAGGTGCGCGTATCCATCAGTGGGTCTTCTCGGGCCTGGATACCTACGCTTTGACCTGATCTCATTGTCGCAGAGGTCTGGCCGTCACAGCGGAAGCGGCTCATCAGTCGGTTTGGGCGGGAGAAAAACTGGACCCCGCGCGACGGAGGGGCCCATTTTCTCCGCGTCTATGCTTCGCAGGATAGTACTTGGGTGGGTTCCCGCCGAGAAAGCAGACTTCGGGAGTGCAACCTGCATCCGGATCTCGCCATCCTCCTACAACGGAGCGCCAGATCTCGAACTCTCATGATGGACATACAGATTTTGCTGGTTGAAGATGATGCGGTCCAAGCCGAGGTCCGCCGCGCTATCCTCGCTCGCGCAAGCGCGGGCATTGTTCTGGCTTCGAACCCGGCCCAGGCCCTCACGATGCTTGAGGATGAGGCTCTGCGGAGTTCGCTGGGGCTGATGGTCACCGACCATCTCATGCCGGGGATGAACGGTCCCGAACTGGTGCGGCAGGTGCGAGCGCTTCTGCCGGAGCTGCCCATCCTGGTGCTCAGCGGTCTTCCGGGCGCCGAGACCGAATACGGGGAGGAGTCGATCCTCTTCCGACTCAAGCCGTTTCCACCAAACGACCTGATCCGCCTGACGAAGCACCTCCTTGGAGACCGGGCGCTGCGCTCCGCTTAACCCTGAAGAGAGCTGGCTTGGAAACTTGGCTCTTTTCCCAGACTAGGCGGTTGCATTTTCCGTGCCAAGTATTCACAAAGAGAATGCTGTGCGACGGGAGTTTCGACGCACATGACGGAGCGGCGGGCACTTCGGTGCCAAACTTGGCCAGTCGGCCTTGTTTCCTCAAGCCTGATGTTGCTTTTGTGCAGGCCAGTATTTTGACTGTCTTGAAGCGAGCCAATCGAATACGCAAATTTCGAGGAACGTTTCGATCGATTTGAGCTTCTTACCCGTAACCCCTCGTGTTTTGTCGTGTTTCGCCGATGAGGAAATCAGGCGTTGGGATGTCGGGATTTTAGGAGAGTTTGAGATGGCTGGAGCGCGACAGGAAAAGGCTCGAATGGGCGAAAAACCACACTGCCCGCAGTGCGAAGGCATAGAACTTCGCCGGCAGGGACGCATTGGAATCTGGCAACGCCTAGTGCTGCCACGTGTCGGACTCTTTCCCTGGGAGTGTGGCCTGTGCCGGAGGGTCTTCCTGCTTCGGCAGCGTTCCACCGAGTACCGGCAGCACTCGACGGAATCGAGTCTTGCGCCCAGACATCTTGAGTTTGCGGCGCTAGCGGCGATCCCCGCTTCGCCTGCGCTGAAGGCCGCCGCCGGGCAGGACTGGCGCACACTAGGGCTGCCTCGCTGAGGCCTGCCCTAGCGCGAGTCTGAGGCGTTAACCCCGCCAGCGGCCGGGAATCCAGCGCCACCCGCCAGGGGTGCGGTCCCACCGGCCGGGCTCCCAAACAGCGCGGGGCCTTGGCGGCATGACCCAGTGGCCACCCGTCCAGCCGTAGCGGCGGCCGTCCCAGCGTTGGTAGCCAGGCACCCAGACGTAGCCACGTCCAGGGGCATTGTAGGAGCGCTCGACAACCGGCGGCGGCGGCGCTTCGCGCACATATTGTGCATGGGCAGCGGCGATCGGCAGCAGAGTGCCGAACAGACCCCCCCACGCTAACTTCTGTTGAAACCTCTTCATACTGACTTCCTCCTCGAACGGTGAGTGAGCTTTCCTGCTCCCGATGAAACTTCCGGGATGGGTTCGGCGCCTTCCGTTGCGCTCTTTTTCGAAACACCGGTTCGGCCGGGAGGTTGCACGCGCCCGGCGCTTTCCCCGGAACGCCATCGCACGCCGCCCAATTCAGCCTTCAGACTCGGGCATTTCCGGGTGGTTCTTGCAGCCTTCTCCGAGTTGGGGAGAGCCGTTCTATGTGAGGGGATGCGACTAGGAATGCGAGATTGCACATCAGTCATGTGGCGGAATTTACCCGGCGAGGTATGATGGCGTGGATTCCCTCCGCGCGGCATGGCGGCGTAGCGAGTGGGAGCAGGCGCGGAGCAGAGCCCATGAATTGGAAAAAGGTAGCGGCCATCGTCGGTACGCTTCTTGTTTTGTCGGCTATTGTCGTCTTCACGGTGAAGCGGGCGCAATCGAGCTACACCAAGGTGCTGGCCGGCAAGGTGGAGCGCGGCGAGATTTCTTCAGTGGTCAGCGGCACGGGCCAGATCAAGCCGAAGAACTATGTCAACATCGGCGCCACTGCTTTCGGCCGCATCACGCACCTGTACGTGAAGGAGGGCGAGCACGTGCACCGCGGGCAGGTGCTGGCAACGATTGAGAACGTACAGCCGGAGGCCGGGGTGGCCGCAGAGCGCGAGAGTATTTCGGCCGCGAAGACCGACATCAACTCCTACCAGGCAGCAGAGGCGACCGCGCAGGCAAACATAGAACACGCGAAGGCCGACCTGGAGCAAAAGCGCCTAGACTACGGGCGCTACCAGCAGCTGTACAACGAAAAACTGGTTTCGAAACAGGATTTCGATGCCCGTAAAGCCGCCTACGACGTGGATATGGCGAGTCTCGCGCAGTCCGAGGCGGCGCTGAACCAGGCCAAGGCGCAGACCGATTCGGCGCGCGGACACCTGGGCACCGCGCAGGCGACGCTCCGCTCGGATGTGGACCTGCTCGAGAAAACCGTCAGCGTGGCGCCCTATGACGGCATCGTGACGAACCTGCCGGTACGCGAGGGCGAGACCATGGTGACCGGCATCCAGAACGCCGAGGGGTCTACCCTGATGACCATCGCCGACATGTCAGTGGTCACGGCCGAGGTCAAGATCGACGAAACCGACATCGTGAACGTCAAGATGGGCCAGCCGGTCGATGTGACGGTCGACGCGCTGCCCGACAAGGTGTTCAAGGGGCGGGTGACGGAGGTCGGCGATCAGGCGCTGCTGCGCTCGACCGGCATGGCGACCAGCCAGTCGACCAGCGGCACCGAGGAGGCGAAGGATTTTAAGGTGATCGTGACGGTCGATGCGGGCGACGGGGTGGATGCTCTGCGGCCGGGGCTCTCGACTACGGCCAAGATCATGACGGCGGACAAGAAGGATGTGCTTTCCGTGCCGATCCAGGCCTTGACCACGCCGCCCTCCGCGAGCGCGCTCAAGGGAGGCGCCCCGGTCGAGGCAGCCTCGACCGGCAGCGCTGGAGAGAGCAAGCAGGGGGTCTTTGTGCTGCGCCAGGAAGGGGGCAAGCTGCGGGCACACTTCGTTGGGCGGCATACCGGGATCAGCGGCACCTCGAAGATGGAGGTGGCGGGGCCGATTCGCCCCGGAGACCAGATCGTAACCGGCACGTATAAGGTGCTTCGTGTGCTCAAAAACGACGCGCCGGTAAAGATCGCAACTGAGGCCGAGCTGGCGCCAAAGAGCGACGACGGGTCATAAAGTAGCAGCAGGGCAAGAACCGCGGGGCTCGGGCGGAGGGGCCCTGCCATCGGGCGATATCGAGAGGGTCTGGAATGGCAGCAGCGACGGAACAGACGGCAGACACTGGATCGGCCGATACTGGATCGGTCAATACTGGATCGGTCAATACTGGATCGGCAAATACTGGATCGGCAAACCCCGGATCGACCCATGTGATTGTGGTTCAGAACCTGTGGAAGACCTACCAGATGGGCGAGCAGGCGGTGCATGCCCTCCAGGGCGTGAACCTCGCGATCCAGCACAATGAGTACGTCGCGATTATGGGGCCGTCCGGCTCCGGCAAGTCGACGTTGATGAACCTGATCGGCTGCCTTGACACACCAACCCAGGGGCAGTACTCGCTCAACGGCCATCTGGTTTCGGAGCTGGACGACGACCAGCTCGCCCGAATCCGCAACAAGGAGATCGGCTTCGTCTTCCAGACCTTTAACCTGCTGGCGCGCGCGACCGCCCTGCACAACGTAGAGTTGCCGCTGATCTATAACGGGACACCCTCGGCGGAGCGGCTGGAGCGTGCCCGAGCCGCGCTTGCGGCCGTGAACCTGGAGCAGCGCATGGACCACCGTCCAAATGAGCTCTCCGGCGGCCAGCGGCAAAGAGTCGCGATCGCGCGCGCGTTGATCAATCGCCCGTCGATCATCCTCGCCGACGAGCCGACCGGCAATCTCGACTCGAAAACCGGCGACGAGATCATGGCGCTGTTCGATGAACTGCACCGGAGCGGTAATACCATCGTGCTCGTAACCCATGACCCGGATATTGCCGAGTACGCCCATCGTGTGGTGACGATCCGTGACGGCGTCATCGCATCCGACCACCCGTCCTCGCGCATGCGGGACACGGTTCCCGCCTCCAAATCGGCACACTCCTAAGCGTCTCCTACCCGCCGAGACGAGAGCTTCGCTCCCGTCGTGCTCACGTTCTGCTCGCTGCTGTCGATAAGGCATGTGAGACCGCACACGCTCGAAGATACGAGGCGGTCCGGTGAGGTCGGGTCCGCGGTTCGGTGGCCCGGGTGAGTTGAGGAGGAGCAATGGCGTTGACAAGGACACTGCCCGGCATGGGGACACTCAGCGGCAGTACGGGAATTGTGGGCAGGGCCGCGGAGGGCGGGGAGTCCATGCATGGCGGGCAGAGGGCCCGCTGGACACTGGGAGACATGTGGGGCCGCAGCTCCGCGATGGAGCGTTTGTTCCTGCAGATGCGCTACCTCGCCAATCATCTGCGGCTTGCCTCGATTGAAGGGGAGCGCGGCAGCGGCAAGCGCCTGGTCGCCCGGACCCTGCACGGGCTAGGAGCGAACCGCGGCAAGGGCTTTGTGCCTTGTGCGGCGGCGGAGTTTTTCGGCGAGAACGTCTTTGCCGCGCGGCTGGCCGAGGCCCGAGGTGGAACGCTCTACCTGTCCGGCGTCGATGCGCTCAACCCCGAGCAGCAGGGCCGGCTCGTGCACCTTCTGGGCTGGATGGAGCAGCAGAATGGACGGGCGTTCGGCGCACTCAGGCCGGTTGCCCTGGGCCAGACCGGCGCCGGCGAGGGAGAGTCTACCGCGCCCCGGGCCCTGCTGGTTTCCTCCGAGCGCCCCCTGCGCGCGCTCGTGCTCCGCGGCAAGTTCCGCAACGACCTCTATCAGCAGCTATCGGCTGTGCACCTGCTCGTGCCGCCGCTGCGCGACCGACGCGAGGACGTTGCCCTGTTGCTCGAGCGATTCGCGGCACGGTTCGCACGGGAGTACGGCAAGGGTATACGCGGTGTCATGGGAGACGTGCTGCCTCCGTTGCTGGCCTACGGCTGGCCGGGGAACGTGCGGGAGCTCCAGACGGCGATCGAGAGAGCAGTGGTGCGCTCGGAAGGCGAGTGGCTGCGGCGCAAGGACGTCGTTCTATCCGGGTCTCTTGATGGGTATCTCTCTGGATCTCTATCCGGGTCAGACTTGCCGGAGGCGGCAGGCGCGGCACGAGGGGCGCACCCGATTGATCGGCAGAGACCGCCGGCGCTGGAATCCGCGGTCTGGCTCGCCCGGCCAGGCGAGAGCGCACAGCTGCACGGGGGCGTCCGCGACCGGATGGCCGGCGATGAAAGGGGCACGCACGGCCGCATGGAGAATGCGGCCGGAAGAGTGCCTCGGGCTTACGAGAGCGCTGGTTTGGTCGCTGCTTGCGACCGGGACAGGAGCACGGACCTGGACCCGAATCTCGATCGCGCTATCCTTCGTCATATCCGGCGGGTGCTCGAGAGCGTGGGCGGAAACAAACTGCGGGCCGCGCGCCTGCTCGGCATCAGCCGGTCCACCCTGTATCGATTGCTGGACGCTGACGCGGGTGCACGGTTTCCCCAACACGGCCCGGGAGACGAGCATCCAGGGCTGCAGACGGCCATGGCCCGTTAACCCAGTTCCCGTACACGCCGGAGAGAGATCAGCGACGCTCACGTGGATTTTTTGTGAATAAACGCCACACGGCACCGTTCACCGCCCTCTGCGCCAGTACGAGAACTGCGATTCGCTCGGGCTCTGCGGCGCATTCAGGTACACTTCCGGTATAGACGCGCTTCGCTTCCAGGCGGAGCGCGTTTTCACTTGTGCCTTGCGAACCGTGGCTCGCGAAGCAGTGCCTGGCGATTTGCACCATTTGCCGGCTTCGATCCCCAAGTGGCTCTTCTGACTGGATGGACCCGCATGCTAAAAGCATCCGTTCTCGCGCTTCGCTTTCTCCCGTTTGCCGTCTGTGCCGGCTCGCTGATCCTTTCGGCATCGTTCGCCTCGGCGCAGCATCCCGGCAGCTTTCCGAAAGGCGGGTTCACGACGGGGACGCCCCAGAATGCCGCCCCCGCGGTCCAAAACGGCTCTCAGCCCGGCATCCAGACCGGTTCCCCCGGCGATCGATCCGCGGCTCTGGCGGCGCTGTTTGCCGAAGTCTGGCAGGATGAGCTCGAGCACAACCCTCAGTTCGCGACCTCGACCGGCGATAAGCGTTACAACGACCGGTTGGACGATTATTCAGCCGCGGCCTACAACGACGAGGTCGCGCGCGGCGCGGGCTACCTGACGCGGCTAGCTCTGATCCCGACCGACGGTCTGCCCGAGGGGGACCTGCTTTCGAAAGACCTGCTGCTGCGCCGCCTTGTCGAGCAGCAGCAGGAGGCCGTTTACAAGCCATGGGAGATGCCGGTCAACCAGTTTGCCGGCATCCAGGTCGATTTGCCGCAGCTCGTCTCCATTGCGCCCTTCGCCACGGTCAAGGATACGACGACTACATCGCCCGCATGCACGCCGTGCCCCGGGCGTTTCAGCAGGTGACAGACGCGATCGAGGCCGGCATCGCGGATAAGCGCACGCCGCCGCGGTTCCTGCTCGAAAAGGTGCTGAGCCAGACGCAGACGCTCGCCGCCGAGAAGCCGGAGGACAGCCCCTTCGCCGGGCCGCTGGCGAAGCTGCCGGCGGCCATCGCCCCGGCGGACCAGGCGCGCATTCAAACGGAGTTGCTCGCGGCCATCAAGAACGATGTGCTGCCCGCGTACGCCCGGTTCGCGAAGTTCGTCGAGAGCACCTACATCCCGGCCGGGCGCGCCGAGCCGGGCGCCTGGTCGCTGCCCGAGGGGGACGCGTACTACGCCTTCCGTGTGAAGCAAAGCACGACCACCGAGATGACCCCGGCGCAGATCCACCAGATTGGCCTCGACGAGGTGTCGCGGGACGAAGCGGAGATCCTCGCAATCGCGCACAAGCTCGGGTACCGGGACATCCCCGCGCTGCGGGCCGCGGTTGCGGCCGACCCGAAGCAGCACCCGGCAAGCCGCGAGGCGCTGTTGGCGGTTTATCGGAAAGACCTCGACGCGATGCGGCCCAAGCTGCCCCAGTATTTCGGCCTGCTGCCCAAGGCGCAGTTGCAGGTCGAGCCTGTGCCCGCGTACTCGGAGAAGGAGCAGGCGCCGGCCTACTACCAGCGCGGTACACCCAATGGCTCCCGCCCGGGAACCATCTTTATCAACACATATGACTTCGCGCATCGCTCGCTCGCCAATGCCGAGTCGATCGCCTACCACGAGGGTATTCCGGGGCACCACCTGCAGATCTCCATCGCGCAGGAGCTGACCGGGCTGCCCGAGTTCCGGAAGTACGCCGGTTACACCGCCTACACCGAGGGCTGGGGGCTCTATGCGGAGCGGCTGGGCAAGGACATGGGTTTCTACCAGGATCCGTACTCGGACTACGGTCGGCTCGAAACCGACATCTTTCGAGCGGTGCGTCTGGTGGTCGACACCGGGGTGCATTCCCAGCACTGGAGCCGCCAGCAGATGGTCGACTACTTCCACGCGCACACGGGCCTTGATGAAGCCACGGTGCAGGCCGAGACCGACCGCTACATCGCCTGGCCGGCGCAGGCACTTGGCTACAAGGTGGGGCAGCTGGAAATCCTGAAGCTGCGCGCGCAGGCGCAGGCGGCGCTTGGCGGCCGCTTCGACATCCGGGGATTCCATGACGAGGTCCTGGGCGCGGGCCCATTGCCGATGGATGTGCTGGAGACGCGGGTGACGGGATGGATCGCGGCACAGAAAGCGAACGGGGGAGCTGGGAGATGAGCGCAGCGCAACGAGAAACCCGACCGGGCATTGCGGTGCTGGGCGCGGGCAAGATGGGCGGCATCCTGCTGCAGGCCTTTTTGAAGCAGCAGCTGTTCGCGCCGGGGGAGATCCGGGCGACGGTCGCGCATGAGGTCCGGGCCACCGCGCTCGCGGCGCAGTGGGGTGTGGAGGTCACGACGGACAATTTGCGGGCAGCGCACGGCGCGGACGTTCTGCTGCTCGCGGTCAAGCCATTCCAGATCGTGGATTTGCTGGATCAGATTCGCCCGGCGCTCTCGCCCGGCAAGCTACTCATCTCGGTTGCGGCTTCGGTGCAGACGCGGGCTATCGA
>CAXTSA010000045.1:5400-13198 GCA_964246755.1 uncultured Acidobacteriaceae bacterium | reverse complement strand
CCGTGAGAGTCACGGCCGTGGTTCCGTTCTTTCCGGCCAACTCCTGAATGTGCTTGCTCGACGGAGGTTTGCCGCGCGGGTCGTAGCGCAGGGTAAGCGTGCGGTCTCCCTCGTTCCAAGCGCATTCGATCCTTGTAAAGTCGCCGCGCTGGTACCCGAAGCTGGAACCGTCATCCTCGTACCATCGAAAGGTGCCATTGGCGCCTCCATAAACCTTCAAGCGAATCGGCGCATCGCTTTGCTGCGCGGCGAACTGCTTCACCGGCCCAAACGGAACGATTGCGCCGGAGCGCGCATAGAGCGGCATCGTCCCGAGGTCCACGTCCCGAGTTACCTCCCGGCCACCATCCACAGGTGTTTCTGTCCCATTACTGCGTTCGACCGAGCTCATTACAAGCTCACTTAGGCGGAATCCCTTTCATAGTCCGGCCCGGGTCGCCTCTGTCTTCACCCTTCCACCAATCGCTTTAGGGGCCTTGCTCGTGGCGGACGGAGTCGCCATCGCCTTGGCGCCTCGCGCAGCGCTTGCACTCGTCGACCTTCTGAGCAACAATGGCCGTGTTGCGATGGCATCGATTGAACTCGGGACTTCTTACGGCATGTCTCGGATTGCCGATAGTCTTGGGCAGTTCTGCTTGCAAACAACCTGTCGCCAGTCCCGGCACGCAACTCCAAAAAAGCCCGCAGCAGCTCTTCTCTTTCACGCATGCGGCCATGGGCACAACCTACAGCCTCTACCTGTTCGCCGATACCAAACCTACGGCGGAGCTTGAGGCAGAGCAAGCCTTTGCCATCGTGGATCAGGTCGAAGCGCTGCTGAGCAATTACCAGCCTGCGAGCGAGCTTTCCCGTATCAACCGCGACGCCTATGCGGCGCCTGTCACCACCGATCCGGAAACGCTACGCTTCCTTCGCGAATCGCTTGGTTGGAGCGCCCGCTCAGGCGGCGCTTTCGACATCACGGGCGGCGCGCTGATGAAGGCATGGGGCTTTTTCCGGAGCGCAGGGCAGATTCCGAGCGACGCCGAACTCGCCCGGGTGCGGGCCAAAACAGGCTGGCAAAAGGTGCGACTTGAAGAAGAGGGCCGCACGGTTTGCTACACGGCGCCGGGGATTGAGCTTGACCCTGGGGGTATTGGAACGGGCTGCGCGGTCGACCGCGTTGCCGAGATGCTGCGCGCGGCGGGCGTCCATGCGGCCCTGCTCTCAGCCGGCAGCAGCAGTATGTACGCGCTAGGGGCACCGCCGGGCAAGGCCGGTTGGAGCATCCAGGTGCCTAACCCGGCGGGGCCCGGTCCTGACGAGTCCGGTCCTTACAAGCCTAGCTTCGCGCTCTCGACGGTCACTCTGCGTGATACTTCGCTCTCCACCGCGAGCTGCGCGGAGAAGCATTTCGTCGTGGCAGGCCACCTGTACTGTCACATCATGGATCCTCGCCTTCTGCGCCCGGTCGAGGGACGCCTGCAGGCGACCGTCATCACGCCGTCTGCGACCGACGGCGATGCTCTCTCCAACGCCATGTTCGTAGACGACGCGCCCGCGAGGACAGAGCTGATGCGCCGGCTTCCGCAAGCGGACAGCGCGCTGGTGGTTTCCGGTACGCCCGTGAACGCCAGCAGGAACAGGTGTGACCGCTATCGCTGGCCGGCCGGCATCGCGGCACCCTGCCACGATGTACCGTAAGAGAAGCGAGGAGATCGAGTGAACCGTAGAGAGTTGTTGGGCGGCATATCGGCCGCGCTGGTGGCAACCGGGATATCGAGAGAACGCGCTTCGGCGGCCGAGCCTGCCACCGAAGCGCCTGCGGCCGGCCAGCGCCCCGTGCGCGTGGGCTTCATCGGTCCGGGTAGCCGCGGCCAGGAGCTCATCCGCCAGCTGCTCCACGTGCCCGGGGTTGAAATCGCGGCTGTATGCGACGTGTACGAGCCGCGTTTCGCCCAGGTCAACGCACTCGTCGGGCGGCCCGTCCCCTCGACAAAGGACTATCGCGCGCTGCTGAGCCGCGGCGACCTCGACGTTATCTATGTGGCTTCCCCGCTCGCCTTCCACGCCGAGCATGTGCTGGCCGCGCTCGGCACGGGTCGCCCAGTCTATGGCGAAAAGGCAATGGGCTTTACTCCCGAACAGTGCCAGGCGATCCTGACGGCGGCGACGCAGCCGGGGCGCCTCTATCAGGTTGGCCACCAGTACCGCTACGCCCCCTGGGTGCAGGAGGCGCTCAAGCGCGTGCACTCCGGCGCTATCGGAGAGCCCACCCACGTCTACGCCTACTGGCACCGCAACAACAGTTGGCGGCGCCCCGTGCCTGACCCCAGCCTGGATCGCCTGATCAACTGGAGGCTTTACCGGGAAACCTCCGGAGGCCTGGTGACGGAGCTCGGATCGCACCACATCGACATCGCGAACTGGATCTTCGGAACACAGCCGGTTCGCGTTTCAGGCAGTACGAGCATTGTGCGCTACCGGGACGGGCGTACCGTCGGCGATAACGTGCAGGCCGTTTTCAACTACCCCGGCGGCAAGCGCCTGGTGTTCAGCGCTTTGACCAACAATGCAAAAGTCGGCAATGAACTGTGGATCTACGGCGCTGACGGCAGTATTCAAATCACCATTGAAGACACGACGATGTTCTACGAACCAAAAGGGAATAAGCCTGTGATCTCCGGCAAGACTGTGGTGGAGCACGGCATCGTGACCGGCGCGTCCTACAGTACAAAAGGCGAGATGCCTTATCGCGGACCGGGCGAGCGCCTCGGCGTTGTGGCGACGGAAGACCCAACCTTGACCGCCTGCCGCGCTTTCATCGATTGCGTGCGGAAGCGTCAGCAACCGGTGGCGAACGCACACATGGGTTTCGCATCCGGGGTCGCCGCCGCTGTGGCGAACCGAGCCGTGAACCTCGAAGAGCCGCAAACGATTCCACAGCCGGCTTAGCGGCCCGGGTCCGGACCAACCTGTTAACAAAGAGATAAGCGAAACATTACAAAAGATTTACCTGTTGACGGAACGTTGATGCAAAGATGAACGCTTGTACCTTGCAAAGCTTTATGCGTACCGTGTTGAGTGCGACTGAATATCACCAGGAGCTCCCGGCATGGCTGTCCCGTCGCACACACGTCGTTTCCCCGCTTTTCCTCTGCTGCTCATCCTCAGCACGTTGCTGGCCCTGTTTGCAGCCCATGCCCAGGCCCAGACGGCCCCGCCCATTCCCAGCGGCGACATTCGCGTGCACTATTTCCGGCCCGACGGTAAATACACCGGCTGGACCGTTTATGCCTTCTTCGATACGACAGAGCCTAACAACTTCGCAGGGGGGCCGGTCGCCATCACGGGGACGGACAGTTTCGGCGTGTACTTTGACGTGGGGGTCACCGCGGGTGCATCGAACGTCGGCCTGATCCTTCACAACGGCAATACCAAGGATCCCGGTCCGAACCAGTCTGTGAACCCCGCCACGCAGGGCAATGAGTTCTGGGAACTCTCGGGAAGCGACGTGATGTTGACAACACGGCCTTCCACCGGTCCGGTAGACCCTCCTATCCCTGCCGGCCACGCGCGCATTCACTACTACCGGCCCGACGGCAACTACGCTAACTGGAGCGTGTATGTCTACGGCGCGACGACTGACCCGACAGGCAGCTTCTGCACGACCGAAGATGACTACTCGGGCTACGACAGCTACGGTCCGTACTTTGACGTGGGCGTGACCGCCGGGCATCTCGGCTTCATCATCCACAACTGCTCCACCGGGGTAAAGGATCCGGGTTCGGACCAGTCCCTGGAGATTCCGCAACAGCTGGAAGGCTGGGTCGTCTCCGGAGATGCGATGGTATTTCCGCAGCTGCCCACCGCGGCGCAACTGCTCAGTGGCCCCTTTAACCAGCTCCAGGCGTACTGGATTGATGCCACGACGGTAGCGCTCCAGCCGCAGTACTCCCAGTCCGGCTGGACCTATGCGCTCAACGCAAGTCTGTCCGCGGGCCTCCAGATCACCTCCACCGGCCTGACCGGCGGCACAGCCATTCCCCTGACTCCATTCTCGGGTACGCTCACGACGCAGGAGCTGGCGCGCTTTCCGCAGCTCGCCGGCTATGCCCTTTTCAAGCTGCCGGCCAACCTCGATCCCGCCATTGTGCGAGCGGCACTGAAGAGCCAGCTTGAAGTCTCCGCGACAGGCGCGAGCGGAGCTTTGCAGTATGCAACCGGCGTACAGAGCTTCGGCGCCATCGATGCGCTGCTGGCTTACTCCGGCCAGCTTGGGGTCGTCATCGATCATGGACTGAGTCCGGACTGGATAGGTCAGGGCGGCCGGCGACCTTCGTCCCCGGTGCAGATCAAAGTGTGGGCTCCAACGGCCCAAAGTCTCTCCCTGCTGCTGTTCGACAACGCCACCGATACGGCTCCGGAACAAACCGTTGCCATGCAGGAGAGCAATGGCGTGTGGGTTGCCGCCGGACAGCAGGACTGGAAGGGCAAGTACTACCAGCTGCGCGCGCGGGTATTTGTCGCGGCTGACCAGGCCATCGATACAAACACCACAACCGACCCGTACTCGGTCGACCTATCGCTGAACGGAACGATGAGCCGAATCACCGATCTCCAGGACGAACAAAGCAAACCACCCCGGTGGGATAGTTCCGAGTCGCCTGCGCTTGCGAGCATCAACGACACAAGTATCTACGAGCTGCACATCCGGGACTTCAGCATCGGCGATTCCACGGTGCCTGTGGGCATTCGTGGGACGTATGAGGCTTTCACCGATTCGAGGAGCGATGGCATGCGCCATTTGCACACCCTTGCTCTCTCGGGACTGAAAGCCGTGCACCTTCTGCCTTCCTTCCACTTCGGCAGCGTCAACGAAGATAAGTCAACCTGGGCAGCGACGGGCGATCTGTCTCAATACCCCGCGGACGGAGAACAGCAGCAGCAGGCGGTTGAAAACGTCCAGGGCAAGGACGCCTATAACTGGGGTTATGATCCCGTCCACTACATGGCGCCCGAAGGTGCGTATGCGACGGATCCAAACGACCGCGTGAAGCAGTACCGGGACATGGTACAAGGCCTGCACCAGGCCGGCCTTCGCGTCATCCAGGACGTGGTATTTAACCACACCTATACCAGCGGACAGGACCCGACGGCCAACCTCGACGAGCTGGTGCCTAACTACTATCACCGCCTGGACGCGAATGGAGTTGTCGAAAACGGTTCCTGCTGTTTCGACACTGCGAGCGAGCACGCGATGATGGAAAAGCTGATGATCGATACAGTGCTTCTCAACGCGAAGCAGTATAAGATCGACGGCTTTCGCTTCGATGCGATGGGTCTGCACTTCGTCTATAACATGACGGACATCCGCAACGCTCTTAACGAACTTACACCTGAAAAGGATGGTATCGACGGAAGCAGGATCTAAATCTACGGCGAAGGCTTCCAGATCGCGGAAGCAGCGAACAACGCCATAGGTCCGAACGCCAGCCAGCTTAACCTGTACGGCACGGGTATCGGAAGCTTCAATGACCGCATCCGGGACTCGATCCGTGGAGGCTATATCTTCGGTGGAGATCAGCAGATCCAGGGTTTTGCGACCGGTCTCGCAACGGACCCGAGCAGCTACACGAGCGGGAACACGGCTACCGCGGATCAGCTTACGGCCGTGCTCCACGAAGCCGATCTGATCCGCACCAGCCTTGCGGGAAGCCTCAAGGACTTCAGCTTCCAGAACGCGCAGGGGCAGACCGTGACTAGCGCGCAGATTGACTCCGGCGGGCAGCCGGCAGGGTTCACTGCTTCGCCGATCGAAGACGTCAACTACTGCTCGGTGCACGACAACCAACCCTTGTTCGATGCGATCCAGATCAAGTCCTCCGCATCCGACACCGTCGCTATGCGTGCGCGTCGCCAGGTGTTGGCGATGAGTCTGCTAACCCTGGCGGAAGGGGTTCCCTTTTACCACGCCGCTGATGACCTGCTGCGCTCGAAAGATATGGATAACGGCAGCTACAACTCAGGGGACTGGTTCAACAAGATCGACTGGAGCCAACAGGGAGATAACTGGCGCATCGGCCGGCCAGTCGGCAATGTAAACCAGGCACAGTGGCCGATCATGCAGCCACTGCTCGCTAACCCGGCACTCAAGCCGACGCCCGCGAACATCCAGGCAACCACGCAGGCGTTTCAGGAGTTCCTGAGAATCCGCTACAGCACCGGCCTCTTCCGTATGGCAACACTCGATGAGGTACAGCGGAATCTTAGCTTCCTGAACACCGGGCAGCGTCAAATACCCGGCCTGATCGTGATGAAGCTCGACGACCACGGCCGCAACTACGGAGGCGCTCACCACTTGGCCGTTTTCTTTAATGCGAGCAACGCCGAGGTCACGTTCACTGACGCTTCGCTTGCCGGAAGCGAATGGCATCTGCATCCTGTGCAGCAGGCCTCCTCGGACGCGACGCTCAGAACGGCAGCCATCAACAGCAAGACAGGCACCGCAACGGTGCCCGCGCTTACCACAGCCGTGTTTGTCAGCGACCGGGAGTAAGGCAAACAGCCTTGTGCAGATCGATGCGGGAGGATTCCCTCGCAGGAGCCTCCCCAACTTCGATCCACATGGCCCCCGTTCTACGTTCCTCGTCCGCTCCAGTCAGTCAGTTAGTCTGGAAGAGTGAGCTTTCTCTCCTGCCCGCGACATGTCAACAAGCTCTGTGCTGCTTTCGCCTTTGCTACAGCACTCGTCCTTACGTCTGCGGCAAAAGCGGATATAGGCGTGGTCCTTGCCGACCCGACAACCATCGGCGCCTCCAGGTTCACGCATGCGGGTCATTCGCTTGTGTATCTCTCAGGGGTGTGCGCGGCCTCACCCGTGCGTGCCCGGCTGTGCGCGTCCGGGGAGCAGGGCTCGATCGTGACGACCTACCCCGACTTCCGCGAGACAGAAGCGTTCAGCTGGAACATCGTCCCGCTGAGCCTCTATCTCGAAGGCTCCATGACGCCGGGCGACCGGCTCCTGTATGCATCGCATCCTGTCAAGCAGGCGCTTGAAGAAAATGCGCGCGACGATTTCCTCTGCGAGGTGTGCACCGGCGGCAAATGCCCGTCGCTGATGCACACCTACTGGCGAGACCTTGTAGCAGCGACGGCCTACCGCGATGTTTTCTTCTACGTCGTACGATCAACCCCCGCGCAGGACCAGGCCGCCGTCGACTGGCTCAACAACAATCCCAACGTCAACCGTTACAACACCGTCACCAACAACTGCGCCAACTTCACGCGATCGCTCGTGAACTCCATCTTCCCCCACTCCGTCCATCGCGATTTCCCCAACGACCTCGGTATGATGGGCCCGAAAGCGGCCGCGCGCTCCTTCACGCACTGGGCGCTCAAACGTCCAGAGCTCGGCTTCTACAGCATGCACTTCGCGCAGCAGCCAGGAAGCCTGCCCCGCAGCGGGCTGGCGCGCAGCGGAACCGAAACAGCCATCCATACCAACAAGTATTTAATTCCGGCAGCGCTGATCGGCGACCACGAGGTAGCAGGATCCTTCTTTGTGGCTTACTTCCTCACCGGGCGCTTCGGCTTGTACAAGGAGTTCACCCGTCACCCCAGGCCTTCGGTCGTCAAGACAGAAGCCGAAGCCAAGGCCGCGAAAAAAGCCGGCGATCCTGCACGCTCGATCTCGCTTGAAAGCTTCGCCAAGCAGGAGCGTGAACAAGCCCTGGGCTCTCCAACCGAGTGGGCAAGCTACCGTGAGCGCTTTTCGTCAATCGAAGCCTCGGCCAAGTCGCGCGGCATCGTTGTGGAC
>CAXTSA010000045.1:0-5390 GCA_964246755.1 uncultured Acidobacteriaceae bacterium | reverse complement strand
ATACCCAAGTGGTTCGCCAAGGCGCAGGCCTCCGTCGACCACGAAGGAAACCCCTGGCTTGCGGTAAGTGCGGAGGGCTTGACGCGGAAGGTAGGCGTCGGCAGCCAGGACCTGCTCGCGCCGGACTCCGACTCTACGCTTGCCTTCGAGCTAATCCTGAGCCGCGTGGCCTATGCGTTGCGAGAGAAAAATCGCATGCGGGAAACCGTCGGTGCATTCCGACAGGACTGGTCGCTGCTCGAGCAAGCGCAGTCGCGCGTGACTTCTATGCAGCCCGCGCCGGCAGCGGCAACGTCCTCCATCGCGTTTCAACCCTGACCGATGAGTCTGAACTCGCTGCTTACGACGACTTTGCCTGATTGGAGCCGTTCTTTTGGCTCGCCCATCGCCTTTGCTGCGCTTCCACGATGCGCTGGCGCCCGTCGGCGGACAGGTTGCGACGCTTCTTTGAATCCACGGCAACGCTGAGTTGCAACTCTCGCAGTTGGTCCCGGATGCTCTCAAGCCTGCGAATTTCCTCGTCGACGGCTCTGAGCATATCTGCGCGTGTCATACCGAGAGAACGACGGAAACTGCCGATACGGATTCGCTTCACTTTCGAAATGCAGGAGACTACACACGGTCCGCCCGCCGAAGCGCGGCGATTTCGTCGTCAGTAAACACACGCGAACGGATATGAAAGCGAACCCCTTCCGGCCCTTCGAGCGAGAACATGCCACCGCGTCCAGGCACGACGTCGAGAATCAACTGCGTGTGTTTCCAGTACTCGAACTGGGGGCGGCTCATGTAGAAGGGCGTCTCGCCGAGCCTGCCGAGCAGCACGTCGGAGTCGCCTACCAGGAACTCGCCCCGCCCGTAGCACATGGGCGAGCTTCCATCGCAGCAGCCGCCGGACTGATGAAACATGAGCTCTCCATACCGTGCGGAGAGCTTCGCCATCAGCTCGGCAGCTGCCGGCGTGCACAGGACTTGAGCCGGTACTCGCGCTCCACTCGCGGGTGTTTCGTTCACGTTAGAAAAACCCCAGAGCGTTCGGGCTGTAGCTGATGAGCTGGTTTTTGGTCTGCTGATAATGCTCCAGCATCATCTTGTGGTTTTCGCGGCCGATGCCCGACTGCTTGTACCCTCCGAACGCAGCGTGTGCCGGGTACAGGTGGTAGCAGTTGGTCCACACGCGACCAGCCTCGATTCCGCGGCCTAGTCGGTAGGCGCGGTTGATGTCGCGCGTCCACAGGCCCGCGCCCAGGCCGTACAACGTGTCGTTCGCAATCGCGAGCGCTTCCTCCTCATCGCGGAACGTTGTCACGGAAACAACAGGACCGAAGATCTCTTCCTGAAACACGCGCATTTTGTTGTGGCCTTTAAAGATCGTGGGCTCCACATAGTAGCCGCCCGCCAACTCGCCTTCCATTTGCGCCTGCTTGCCGCCGGTCAGTACTTCCGCACCTTCCTGCCGGCCGATGTCGAAGTAGGAGAGGATTTTCTCGAGCTGCTCGCCCGAGGCCTGCGCGCCGATCATCGTTGCTTTGTCGAGCGGGTTGCCCCGCCGAATCGCCCTGACCCGCGCGATTGCCCGCTCCATGAATTGGTCGTAGAACGACTCCTGCACCAGCGCCCGCGACGGGCAGGTGCACACCTCGCCCTGGTTCAGCGCGAACATCGCGAATCCTTCGAGCGCCTTGTCGAAGAACGCATCGTCGGCACTCGCGACGTCCTCAAAGAAGATGTTGGGCGACTTGCCGCCAAGCTCGAGTGTCACCGGGATGATGTTCTGCGAGGCGTACTGCATGATGAGGCGGCCGGTCGTCGTTTCGCCGGTAAACGCGATCTTTTGAATGCGCGGGCTCGAGGCCAGCGGCTTGCCTGCTTCCAGGCCGAAGCCGTTGATGATGTTGAGCACGCCCGCGGGCAGGATGTCCTCGATCAACTCCATCAGCACCAGGATCGAAAGCGGCGTCTGCTCAGCCGGCTTCAGCACCACGGCATTGCCGGCGGCAAGCGCGGGCGCGAGCTTCCAGGCCGCCATCAGCAGAGGAAAGTTCCACGGGATGATAAGCCCGATGACGCCCAGCGGCTCGTGATAATGGTAGGCGACGGTTGTTTCATCAAGCTGCGAGATGCCGCCTTCCTGCGCGCGAATCACCCCGGCGAAGTAGCGGAAATGATCAATCGCGAGCGGGAGGTCGGCAGCCATCGTTTCACGGATCGGCTTGCCATTGTCCCAGGTCTCCACGGTCGCGAGCAGTTCGAGATTCTCCTCCATGCGGTCGGCGATGCGGCCGAGCATGCGGCTGCGCTCGGCCGCGGAGGTTTTGCCCCATGCCACGCGTGCGGCATGCGCGGCATCGAGCGCCAGGTTCACGTCCGCGGCGTTCGAGCGAGCGATGCGGCACAGAACCTGTCCGGTAACAGGCGTGATGTTTTCGAAATACTCGCCCGAGGATGGGGCCGCCCAGCGGCCGCCGATGTAGTTGTCATACTGCGGGCGATCGGAGACGGGAAAGCCGTAAGTTCCGGGTTGAAGCGCGGTGACGGTCGCCATGCGATGTGCTCCTTTTCAAAAGCGGCGCAAGCAGTCACGAACTGCGCCCGGGAGGGATTCTATGCCATTCGCTATGGCTCTGTCGCGGGGCCGATGCCCCCCCGTTCCGGTGCGCGGGCCCTGCGCCGGCGCGACGCACCATGGTTCAATAGAAGGACAAAGGAACGAGCAGAATGCCCCTGAACTGTGGAATCGTCGGCTTGCCGAATGTAGGCAAGAGCACTATCTTCAACGCACTCACCTCGGCTAAGGCCCAGGCTGCGAACTACCCGTTTTGCACCATCGATCCGAACACCGGGGTCGTCACTGTGCCGGACGAGCGCCTGCAAAAGATCGCCGCGCTGATCAAGCCCAAAAGCCTCGTGCCCACGACGATGGAGTTTATCGACATCGCGGGGCTGGTCGAGGGCGCCTCGAAAGGCGAGGGTCTTGGTAACCAGTTCCTCGGGCACATCCGCGCCACCGACGCCATCGCCCATGTGGTGCGCTGCTTCGATGACCCGGAGGTGATCCACGTCGCGGGCGGCGTCAACCCGCTGCATGACATCGACATCATCCAGACGGAGCTGCTGCTCGCCGACCTTGACACGGTTGAGAAGCGTTTTGCCAAAACCGAGCGGGCCGCGAAATCCACTACCGATAGCAAGATCAAGGCCGAGTACGCCACCCTGCAAAAGCTGCTTGCCGCGCTCAACGCCGGCAAACCCGCGCGCTCAGCCGATCTGACGGATGATGAAAAGCTGATCGCGCGCGAGCTGTTTCTGATCACCGCGAAGCCGCAGCTATATGTGGCCAATGTGGACGAAGCCGGGCTATCAATGGGCAACGCGTACACGGCGGCCGTGGAGCAGCGCGCGCAGGAGGAGGGCAGCCAGGTAGTGCGCATCTGCGGCGCGCTTGAAAGCGAGATCGCGCAACTTGAGCCGGAGGAACGAATCGAGTTCCTCGCGGACATGGGCCTGTCGGAGCCGGGGCTCGACCGCCTTATCCACTCCGCCTACCGCCTGCTCGAGCTCATCACCTACTTTACGGCCGGAGTGCAGGAGGTGCGCGCCTGGACCATCCGTCGCGGCACGAAAGCGCCGGGTGCCGCAGGGGTGATCCACTCTGACTTCGAAAAAGGGTTCATCAAAGCAGACTGCTATGCCTCCGACGACCTCTTTGCGCTCGGCACCGAGCAGGCCGTCAAAGAAAAAGGTCTGCTCCGCTCCGAAGGTAAGGAGTACGTCGTCAAGGACGGCGACATTCTGTTCTTCAAGTTCAATGTGTGAGCTTTGTGCGACGGCGATTGGCTAACTCGTGATTCGCTCCGCCCATCTCAATACAGCGAGGTGACGCAGATGGCAGACGAGAAAACCAATACGGCGCACGAGCCTTCAGGCTTTACAAACCACACCCGCAGCCTTGCCAGCGAGTACGCGCATGAGCAGGGCTGGGGCCTGAACGAAGACGAACGCACAAAGCTGCCGGACGAAAAGCAGGACTTTGAGGGCGGCACTGATTACGAATACGGCGCACGTGACTTTGGCGACGTCGCCGTCGATACCAGCGCCATCAAACCGTCACCCGAGTCCGTGAAGTTTGTGCAGGAAAGCGAAAAGAGCGAAAAGAAGGAGGATTGACCTATGTCGCAAACACATGCCCATCCAGACAAGCCCAGTAAGCCCGACAGCGATGCCGCGGATAGGGCCAGGCAAGCACCCAACGCCCACGTTACGGGCGAGTCGGCCAGCTCCGTACCCGCGCCCGATGAAGGTGGCCATGCTCGCTCCCATGCCGCGCACACGGACGTGACCGGTCACGCCGACACCAAACCAGCCGGAGTAAGTCGCAGCCTGGAGACAAGCGCGCTACGCGAGCCGCCGCAGGAAGTGAAACGCAGCGGCAAACAGGACCGTAGGTAGGCGCGGAGCATGCGACCCGGAAGATACGCCCCGCTTGCGAGCGGGGCGTTTTACTTAGCGCGCGAAACTCTCCTCTACTGCTTGAAGACAGAACCGCGTTCCGTGTTACTGGTCCAGCGTAGGCCAAAGGTATACGTAGGCGAATAGTACTCACGCTGCACCGGGTAACGCTCGCTGCCGTTGAAGAAGCCAAAGACTTCGTTGTTGAGGTTCAAAAATTGTGCGACGACACTGACGCCCCGCCCCTTGGGGACCAGGTAATTGAGTTGCGCATCTACCTGGGTGTGCGGGTAGTAGTAGTTATCGCCGCCGGGACCTTTCGGGCCGCCAGTTGTGATGTTTGAAGGCGATCCCGCGATCGGGGTGCCGTCGGTGTATTGATAAGCTGAGATATATGCGTCGTTGTGCGTGAGACCCATGCGTGCTGACAGGTTGTACTTGTCGTAAGTCAGATCCACATTCCAGTTATTGGGTGCGTCGCCGGCGAGCGAAGGCTTGTCCGATCGGCCGGGAACGCTCGCGACCGAGGCCACATAGCTGTAGTTGAACCGGTACCCAGTACCGCTCAGGGCGCCGGGCAGGCGCGTAAGGTGCTGCTCATACGAAGCTTCGACGCCAATCAGGTGCGAGGAGCCGCCGTTGATCGGTAACGCCTCGTAAACCGGCCCCGCCGCCGTAGCCCCCGGCTGCACGTACTGCACCTGCACCACGGACCCGAAAATATCGTTGAATAGCTGCTTGTAGAAAAGTCCGCCTTGGATTACGCCGACACCCTTAAGATAGTGCTCGCCGAGTAGGTCCAGATTTTCGGCCCAGGTTGCTTTCAACGACGGGTTACCGGCATTCAAAAGCGGAGCAGCAGCGGTGTCGGCCGCGCCCGGGGTTGACTGAACATATGGCGCATGATCTCCATAGTTGGGGCGAGCCAGGCCGATGCTGTAGGC
>CAXTSA010000044.1:10992-13247 GCA_964246755.1 uncultured Acidobacteriaceae bacterium | reverse complement strand
CATCCTTGAAGGAGCAGAGGGAGAGCTTACGGACGAAGCGCCTCCCCCAGCCACGACGTAAAGGCATCCGACGTCTGTTCGCGCTCGAGAAAGGCACGAACGAGCTCCTTACCGGGTTTGGAACCGCCGGGCTCAAGCACCTGCTCGCGATACCTGGCTGCCACGGTGCCGGCCAGCAGATCCTGCCCGGTACGGGCCGCGGCAAACTCGCGGAAGAAGTCGAGCGCGATCACCTTGTCATAGAGATAGGTGTAGTAGTTCGACGAATAGCCGGTCAGGTGCGTGAAGCTGGTGTAGAGGCGATTACCGTCGACCCACTCGTAAGGCAGGAATCGGCGGTAGTCCTCTTTCAAAAGAGCTTCCAGGTCGAGTGTGCCGGGGTCGAGCCGGTGCGTGTCGAGCGAGTAGGCGGTGTAGAAGAGCTGGGTGCGTACCCCGTCGGCGCGGCCGAACGCGCCTGCCCGGTTCATCCGGTCGACCAGGGCTGCCGGAATGGGCTCATTCGTTTGGTAATGGTGAGCAAACCGCGCCAGCAGCGCCCCATCGCGGAAGAACTCTTCGAGCATCTGCGACGGAACTTCGACGAAATCTCCCTCGGTCGCGATGCCGCTGATGCCTGCCCATTGCTGGTGACCGCCTAGGATGGCGTGCAGAAGATGGCCGAACTCGTGCAGAAAAGTCGTCACGTCGGAGTGTTGCAGCAGGCCGGGCTCCCCCGCGTCGCCGCCCCCCGGAAAGTTGCAGATGAGGGCCGCCTCGGGGAGCTGAAGGCCGCGGATGCCGGGAATCAGCGGCGCGGCGGAAAACCACTTGTCCTTGCCCTCGCGCGGGTGCATATCGAGGTAAAAGCGGCCCAGTTTGCGGGCAGCATCCCCATCGCCCGCGGCGTCATACACGTCCCACGTTGTCACACTCTCGTGCCATACCTCGGCGTCGGAAACAGGTTCGAAGCGGACCCGAAAATGCTCCTCGATCAGCGAAAGCACGCCGGACTGCACGCGGTCGTAGGGGAAATAGGGGCGCACGTCCTGCGAGTCGAAGGCGAATTCGGCGCGGCGGTACTGCTCGAGCCAGAAACCCCGGCCGGCCGCATCGATCTGTTCGGGCACAGGCAGGCCGGTTTCGCGAGCCGTTTTTTGCGCAAAGGCAAGCACGGCGGAGTACTCCCGCTCGGCGCCTTCTTTGGTCGCCGCATCGAGCTCGTCGAGAAAACTCCGCATGTTGGAGGAGGACTCCATCATCTGATCGGCGGTGGCGAGATCGGCCCAGGTCGCGAAGCCGAGCAGCCCGGCGATCTCGTGCCGAACGGTGAGCAGTTCCTGCAACACGGAAATGTTTTGCGGGTAGGCCCGTGTCTGGTACGCCAGGAACATGCGGCGGCGCAGATCGGCGCTGCGGGCAAAGGTCATCACCGGCAGGTAGTCGGGGAAGTTTGTGGTAAGGACGATTTTGCCGGCCTGCTCGCCTTCCGCCTCGGGCGCGTGGCTCGCGAGGAAGTCCTCCGGCAGCCCGGCAAGTTCGTCTGAGGATTGGACGATCACCGTGCCGACGCTCTCCTGCACGTTGCGGCCAAAGGCGAGCGCGAGGGTGGTCGCGCGCTCCTGCAAGTCTTGCAGCTTCGCGCGGGTGGCGTCGTCCAGGTCGACGCCGGCAAGGCGGTAGCTCAGAAGGGTACGCTGGAGGTAGTGGGCGGTCGCCGGGTCGGCGCCGTCAGGCAAAACCGCTTTGAGCGCCTCGTAGACGTCACGATTGAGGGCGAGCGCCGTTCCGGCCTGGGCGACATTCTGCAATTGCGCCTGGGCGACGTCGCGCATGCCCTTGTCCGAATGCACGCTGTTGAGCAGGGCAAGCTGTGAGCCGGTGGCGCCGAGGATCGCGACCGCATCGTCGTAGCAGCGTAAGGCGCTGTCGAGCAGGCGCGAGGCGCCCTCGGCGCTCAGCTCGCTGACCAGCATCGTGTGCCGCCCAAGCGCATCCGCGACCCAGGTTTCCAGGGCTTCGGCGCTGTCCAGAGTCCAGGGGTGCGGGACAGGGCGCGGGATGGAGATTTCCGTGTCGATCGCTTGCATCATGGTCTCTTGCATCAAGGTCTCTTGCATCATGGTCTTTAGACTGCACGGAAGCCCGGGCCGGTGCAAGCGCGATGAGCTTTGTTCGGTTCCGTTTGCGCCACGCCGTAGCAGCGGTTAGCATGCGGCAGACGCTCCCACGGGTCAGAAAGACAGACGCATTGCCGCCTCCCAACCGTATCTCGT
>CAXTSA010000044.1:0-10965 GCA_964246755.1 uncultured Acidobacteriaceae bacterium | reverse complement strand
CTCCGACACCCGGCCTGCTTTTTGAGCTGGCCGCGGCACAGCTTGCGGAGAACCCGTTTACGGAACTCCGCTTCGACGCGTTGCGCACGCCCGGTGACGCTCTAGGCCCCACGCGGGAGTTCTGCGCCGCGCACGAACAGGCGGCGGTGCTGGCGACCTGCCGGCGGGTCACGGGAGGAGGCGGCTTTCACGGTTCGGTCGAGGAACAGCTGGACCTGCTGGCGCGGTTTGCCGAAGCGGGCGCGGTGCTGGTGGATGTCGAGCTGGAAACGCTTGAGGCGGCGCCGGCTGGGCAGCTTGCCCGGATGGGTGAGAGGTTGGACAAGGCCGGCGCTGCCCTGCTCGTCAGCGCGCACGACTTCACCGGCACCGGCGACCTCGACGCGACGCTGGGCAGAATGCGGGCTTTGGACGAGGTCGCCTCGCCAGCTATTTATAAGGTAGTGTCGACAGCCCGGGGGCTTGCGGACAATCTTCGGATGCTCCGCTTCCTCGAGACTGCCTCGCGCGAGGTGCCGGTGGTGGGCATCTGCATGGGGGCGGCCGGGATGCCGAGCCGGGTGCTGGCGCTTCGCTCGGGCGCGCTGTTTACCTTTGCCTCGGCAAGCGGAGGAGACGCGACCGCGCCGGGGCAAGTCACGGCGAAGCTGCTGTTGGGCGAGTACCGGGCCGCGGAACTCACGCGCGAGACGCGGATCTATGGCGTGGCGGGGAATCCTGTAGAGCAGTCACTGTCGCCGGCACTGCACAATGCGGGTTTTCGCGCCGCTGGGGTCGATGCCGTGTACCTGCCGCTGCACACCACCTCGGTCGACGACTTGATGGCTCTGGTGGAGGGCTTGCCTATCGCCGGGCTTAGCGTCACGATGCCCTGGAAGGTGGAGATTCTGCACCGTCTCGACGCGGTGGACCCGCTCGCAAAGGCGATCGGCGCGGTGAACACGGTAGTGCGCCGGAACGATTCCCTGCTTGGCACCAACACCGATGCGGCCGCGATCGCGGAGCCGCTGCGGAAGCGAATGGCGTTGCGCGGCGCGCGCGTGTTGCTGTTAGGTGCGGGTGGGGCGGCCCGTGCAGCCGCTTTCGCGCTTCGCGAGGAGGGCGCGGAGGTCGCGATTCTGAACCGGTCCCTGGCCGCCGCGGAGCGACTGGCCCGCGAGAGCGGCGCGACGATTGCGGACCGAGCGCGGCTGAGCAGCTTTGACGCCGTGGTAAACGCGACGCCGGCCGGCATGGCCGGGAGCGCCGAGGCGGAACCGCTGGTGGACGAGACTATGCTGAAAGGGGTTCGGGTTGTGTTCGAGATGGTGTACCGGCCGCCGGAGACAAGGCTGACGCGCATGGCGCGAGCGCATGGCATCCAAGTGGTTACCGGCCTCGAGATGTTTGCGCACCAGGGAGCCCGGCAGTGGTCGCTCTGGACGGGCAGAACGGCGCCGGAAGCAGCGATGCGAGCTGCGCTGGACGCGGCCTTGCTGCACGAACAATAGCGATGGAACACGAGGGAAGTTGGGCTATGGGAAAGTACGATTCGGTGGATCGCCTGATGAATCTTGCAACAGAAAAACCAACTCCCGCGCCGGACGCTATTCGCAAGAGCGCGACGGAGGAAAGCATCAACGCGGGCCGGAGTGCGGAGACAGTTCCGGTAGCTGGTCCTGAGCGAACGCTTAGCGGCCTAGAGAGAGCCCCGGAGCTCTTCGCCGCTGAATCGACTGTATCCCAGCCTGACCGGTCGCACTTGAACTCCGCGCAGTCGAGCGCCCTGGTGCGGGAACCGCTCACCCCTGGGGAGCGCGGGCGGCAGCTGCTGGGCGCGCTTCGGCCTTTTTTGCCGGCGGTTGGTGGCGCGCTCCGGATGGTGGACCATGGCGCCGTGCAGGCGGTAGCGCGCCTGCTGCCGCTGCTGGGCACCATGGGCAGCTTGCCGGGGAATGCCGCGGCGGCTAATGCTCGCGAGCAGAAGCGGGCCGGCGAGTTCCAGGCGGGGGCCGCTGCCGACAACCGCGCCATCGCACTCGCGGAAGAGCTGAAGGGCTACAAACAGCGGCTCGATGCACAGGAGGAGCATCTTCGGCGCATGAGGGCTGGCTTGGAGCGCACCGTTGTAGAGCAGGGTTCGCTCGGGCACCTGGTCCGGCAGCTGACAGAGCGCTCACGCCGGCTCACCGCCGCGGTGGTGATTCTGGGAATGCTTATTTTGGCGGAGTTCGTGCTGATTGTTCTTCTTCTCCATCGTTGAGCCGGTCGGCGGTCGTCGATTGGCTGCCAGGGGGGCAGGTTTGTAAGTCTTACGCGTTCCGCATGGAAGCAGCTTCCCGCCCAGGAAAAGACTGCAACGAAAGTTGCAGGTTTTGATTGCCAATCGTGAGCGGTGGCCGCTAGGATGCGAGCAAAGTTGGGAGAATGTGAGCTCCCCGAAGCGGTACGCAACGGCGGAAACCGATCACGCTCTCTCTACAAAGACAGACATGCGCTTCTCATACAAACCGGATCACTAGACGACGGAGTGCCCCCATGGCGTGGTATGCCTACTGTGTCACCGAAAAACAAGCCTTTCCTGAACTGCTTCGACATCGCAAACCGGTACCCTTGGAAACAGTCACCGGCATAGAAGGCAATCAGGTTTTCCTCTACCCCGCCAGCGATCTGGCCGTTGTTGTCTCCGAGCACATCCCTTCCCAGGCTCCTTCCCCTCAAAATGCAAGAGACCATGCCCGCGTGATCGCGGACTGTTTCAAGGCCGCAACCGTGCTGCCATTCCGCTTCGGTACGGTTTTTGCGAACGACGAACTCCTTCGCCGGTCGGTCCGCGCGAACCAGCGACAATTTCTTTCCAACATCTCCCTTCTGCAGGGCAAGAGCGAAATGCATATGAAATTGACGCTCGCCGACTGCTGCCGTGAGCAACTGCGGGAAGCACTCGCGCAGATCGGCGTCGGCGGGCGCACCTACCTGAGTGATCTACGGGAAACGGCGTTTCGCCAGCGGGAGCGGCAGACCCGTGCTCGATCGCTCTCGGTGCAGCTCAACCGCATGTTTGCGCCGCTTGCCGAAGAGATCGCCTGCCGGCGCCTGGAGTCAGGAAAGATGCAGCTCGATGTGAGCCATCTGATCCTGTCGCGGCAGGTGGAGCGTTACCAGAACAAGTTCGCAATGGCGCGCGAGCAGATGCGGGACTGCCAACTGCAGCTGTCCGGGCCCTGGCCGCCGTATCACTTTGTCCATAGTCTGACGAGACCTGCTGCCGCGGCTGTACCGATGTCTCCGCAGCCAAGTGCCATATCGGCCTAGCGGCGCGAGGGTGAGGGCTTGGCGGCTGGGATCGAGACCCGTTTTGCCCTCAGCCCGCCTAAGGGTTAGGCTTCCTTGCCAGCCGCAAAGCGTTTTCACCCTTCCTGCGGACCGCGCCGGCGCGGTCGATCTTGCGCCAGAACTCCCAGAAGTAGTCGGCTGCCGAGTAGATCGAGACCAGCGCCATGAAGTAGATGGCGGCCATGGCGATCGAGTCCACCGGAATCTGGAACCAGCCGATGTACCAGACTGGCCACTGATGATCGAGCACGGCCGCGATGACGCACACGATCTGGATCACTGTTTTGAGCTTGCCCAGGTCGCTCGCCGCGATCGTAAACCCTTCCGAACTCGCGATGGAACGGAGACCGCTGACCAAAAACTCCCGCCCAATCACGACAGTGGCGATCCACGGTTTGACGATGTGAGGGTTGTACTGCACGAGCGCGATAAATGCCGCGGTTACCAGGAGCTTGTCCGCCAGCGGGTCGAGCAGCATGCCGAGCGTTGTAATTTCGCCGCGTTTGCGCGCCAGATAGCCGTCGACCCCATCTGTGAGAAAGGCCAGAAGAAAGAAGACGCAGACCACCAGTTCCTGCGCCCCGGGTATGGCGCGCAGGGGGAAGTGCGGGGAGAGGAGCCAGATCAGCAGCGGCACACAAAGAATGCGGCTTGTCGTGATGGAGTTGGGGAGATTCACACGTTTCGGCTTTGGATCTCACGAGCCCACAGCTCCAGTGGACGCACGTCCATTATGCACCAGCCCCTTTTCCGGCCTGTGAAAAGGGGCTGCCGTTTGCAAGTGAGCGCATCAGCCGGAACTGCTAGCTCATGCGAGGGATGCAGCCACGGCCTTCGACGCAGACCACGTTGTTGCCCGTGGCGCGAGCCTGCTCCAACGCCTGGATGGCACAGTCGACGAGCTTCTCGCGCGGCGTCCCTCGTTTTGCCCGCATGCTCGCCGCCCCGACGGTGACCGTGGCGCGATGACGCTTCTGACCGGCGTAAATCCCCAGCTCTTCCACGCAGCCCCGCAGACGCTCGGCAATCTGGGTCACGCCATCGGTACCGACGCCGGGCAGCATGACCACAAAATGATGGTTGTCAAAGCGCGCCACCATGTCATCGGAACGGCGGAGGCTGTCTTTAAGCAGTCCGGCAACCTGCGACTGCAGCATCTCTGAAAACTTGAAGCCAAAATCGCGCTTGCTCTCCGCGAAGTCGTCGATCGAGAAAAAGAGCAGCGCGACGGAATGGCGGCGCGCAGCCTGCTGGTCCCAGGCGGCGCGAAAGCGCATGTCGAAGGCCAGACGATTGGCCACCCCGGTCTGCGGGTCGAGGTGGCGGCTGTCTTCCTCCACCGCGACGGCTGCGGAAGTGCCCGCGAATGCCGCCTGACGAAGCAGGAGGAACTCTCGGCGCGCTTCACTGTGGCGCACGCCCGCCAGCAGGATCAGCAGAGCCGCCGCGAAGCCGGGCGCCCAGAAGGATTCCAGAATGACGGGCAGGCCGGCCGTGTGCCGCGCCGGACCTAACAGCAGCGAGGCAGCGTCTGCGGCAAGCGCGCCAACTGCCACACTTGCAGTCCAGGCGCGCCCCATGGCCGTAAGCCAGCCGAACAACAGCAGCAGCGCTGCGACTCCGGTTTGCACGGGCAGAAGCTGCTGCGCGCCGGCAAACGGCAGCCCCCCTAGCAGAACCGCGACGAGCAGCACGGCAAAGACAGCAAGGGCAGCGCGACCCTTCTCCTTGTTTCGGAAGGAGGCGGGAGCGACAAGAAACAAGAGCATCAGCAGGGTAACCGGGCCGCCACGCAGGGCAAAGATGCTCGGCGACAGGTGCAAGCAGGCGCGCTCGGCGATCAGGAGCACATGAAAGAGCAGCCCGGCTCCCAGTAAGGCCGGGAGCATTCCTCCGTGGGGAGTTGCGGCCTGCATTTCAGCGAACTCGAGCTCGAGTTCCAGGGGGAAGCGTCCTTGCCGGGCGGAGGCTGCCGCCATGCCGGCTACAGGTGTTTTCAAAGGAATGGGCGTGGATGTCTCAAACATGGAGCCACTATCGGCCGGGCTGCGCAGTTACATTAGCCTGACGGGGAAGAAGGCCGTCTTCGCGTTTCCCATTTTTGCATTCCTGGCAGGACGCCGCCAGCGAGAAGTGGATAGGGAAGACCGATTCCCAGTCGAACGGGTCTGCGGGGAAAAACTCGAAGCGCGGGCCTCGATCCCCGCGCTCCTGTGCTCCCCAACGTTTAGGCGTAGATCCCGCGCTGCTTGATCGCGAACGCGACCCGGTCCATGGCGAGCATGTAAGCGGCGATGCGGTTGTTGACGTCGTGCGCTTCCGCGTAGCGCACCACGTCCTCAAAGCTGTCGGCGAGGATGACCTCGAGCTGTTCGTTGACCGTGTCTTCCTTCCAGAAGTAGCCCTGGCGATCCTGCACCCACTCAAAGTAGGAGGCGGTCACGCCGCCCGCGTTGGCCAGAATATCGGGAATTACGAAGACGCGCTTGTCGGCGAGGATTTCATCGGCCACCGCGGTGGTCGGGCCGTTAGCGCCTTCCGCCACGATGCGGGCGCGGATGCGATCGGCATTGCGGCTCGTGATGACATTTTCCGTCGCGGCCGGGATCAGGATTTCGCAGTCCGCGGTCAGCAGCTCGTCTGCGTCAGCGGCTTCGGCGCCTCGGAAGCCCAGCACCGTACCGTTACGCAGACGGTGCTCGGCGAGCGCGTGGATATCGATGCCGTCCCGGTTGAACAACGCTCCGTCGTACTCGGCGATGCCGATGACCTTGTAGCCGGCTTCCATCATCAGCCGCGCGGCATTGGAGCCGACATTGCCGAAACCCTGCAGGATGACACGGCAGCCTTCGCGAGGCAGCTCCAGGAAACGCAGCGCCTCGTCGCAGACCTTTTTCACACCTCTGCCGGTAGCCTCGCGCCGGCCGCGAGAGCCGCCGATGGTGAGCGGCTTGCCTGTGACCACGCTGGTGACTGTCTGGCGCATATGCATGGAGTAGGTGTCCATGATCCAGGCCATGGTCTGCTCGTTGGTCCCCAGATCGGGCGCGGGCACATCCTTTTCCGGTCCGATAAAGTCGATGATCTCCGCGGTGTAGCGGCGGGTCAGGCGCTCGAGCTCGCCCTGCGACATCTTCTTCGGGTCGCAGATCACGCCGCCCTTGGCGCCCCCAAACGGTATGTTGACGACCGCGCACTTCCAGGTCATCCAGCTTGCGAGCGCGCGTACTTCGTCGAGTGTGACGTCTGGCGCGTAGCGAATACCGCCCTTGCCCGGGCCCCGCGCCTGCGAGTGCTGCACCCGGTACCCGGTGAACACCTCGAAGCGTCCGTCATCCATCTGCACCGGGAAGTGCACGATGATCTCGCGGGAAGGCTGCCGCAGGACCTTCCAGAGCCCGTCTTCCATGTTGAGCTTGCGTGCGGCGTAGTCGAAACGGGCGGCTTGTGCCTCCCACGGGTTGATTTCCTGTTCAAGCGATATTGTTGTAGCCATACTTCTTCTCTCCGAGCCTCGGCAAAAAAGCCGAGCTCCCCGGCGCGCATGCCGGGCAAGCACAAACGTCCCCGAGTATAGGCTTCGCCTCCGGGCGCAGCAAGGAACGGCGCACGGAAGTGCCCGGCAATGAATCACCCTGGTCACCCTCTGCCGAGTCTTTGACTCCGACCGCGGACGCCCGAGTCCCCTCAGCCCCGCGGGGGTTACCATGGCGGAGAGCCCCCATGCCTGACCCCGAGTACCCGCTGCCTCCGTCCGAACCCTCGCGCGAAGAGTTCCTTCGCCTGGCCGCAAGCCACACGCTTGTGCCCCTTTTCCTGACCCTGAATGCCGACCTGGAGACACCGGTCAGCGCGTTTCTGCGTCTGGCGGCAGACGAGGAGGAGTGCTTTCTGCTCGAGTCGGTCGAAGGCGGGGAAAAAATCGGGCGCTACACCTTCATCGGGGTTCGCCCGTTTCGCAAGATCGTGGAGAGCGGCACGGAGCTGCGCATCTACGAAGGGGGGAGAGTAGAAACACAGCACGGAGACGTCTTCAAGACGCTGCAGGCGGCGCTGAACGGCCACACCCCGGCGCGCGTGGCCGGCCTGCCTCCATTTACAGCAGGCGCGGTCGGCTTTTTTGCCTACGACGTTGTGCGGCAGATCGAGCAACTGCCCGCGACCGCGCCCGACGAGCTCGGGATGCCGGACGCCTGCCTGCTGTTCTTCGACGAGGTGCTCGGCTTCGATCACCTGCGCAAGGAGATGGTGCTGGTGGTGACCGCGGACGTGCGCGCGCGGGCGCCGGAGGAGGCCTACGGGGTGGCACAGGCGCGCCTGGAGCAGTTCGCGGCGCGGCTGGCGCGGCCTTTGCCTGAGAGCGCCTTCCGGGTGCCTGCGGCTACGGCCTCACCGCTTGCCGTGAGGCCGCGCACCGGCGAGAGCGAATTCCTCGCCTCGGTTGCCGAGGCCAAGCAGTACATCGCGGCCGGTGACGTTATTCAAGTGGTGCTGTCGCAGCGCTTCGACCTCCAGCCGGGCGTCGATCCATTCTCTATCTATCGCTCGTTGCGCATCGTCAATCCTTCGCCGTATATGTACTTCCTGCGGCTGAAACTGGAAGGAGCTGCCGATACAGGGGAAGCCGTTCATATCGTGGGCTCGTCGCCGGAGATGCTGGTCCGGGTGACTGGAAAGCTTCTGGAGTACCGGCCCATCGCGGGGACGCGACCCCGTTCTTCTGACGAGGCGGAGGACCGGCGCATCGGCGAGGAGCTGCTTGCCGACGAGAAGGAGCGCGCTGAGCACGTAATGCTGGTGGACCTGGGCCGCAACGATGTAGGCCGGGTAAGTGAGTTCGGAAGCGTGCGCGTGCGCGAGTTCATGAGGATCGAGCGCTACTCGCACGTGATGCATATTGTGAGCGCGATTGAAGGTCGCCTGCGCGCGGGCCTCGACGCAGTCGACGCGTTTCGCGCCTGTTTCCCGGCGGGCACGCTTTCCGGAGCGCCCAAGGTGCGGGCCATGGAGATTATCGAGGAGCTCGAGCCGGCGCGACGCGGCATCTATGGCGGGTCTATCCTCTACGCCGATTATTCCGGGAACTTCGACTCGTGTATTGCGATCCGCACACTGCTGGTCAAAGGCGAAGGGTCGGAGTCTCGCGGCTATGTGCAGGCCGGCGCGGGCATTGTGGCCGACTCAGTCGCGAAGAGTGAACACGAGGAGTGCGGGAACAAAGCGCGAGCCGTTCTGCGGGCTATCGAGCGTGCGCGCGGCTAGCGAGCCCACGCCGGGGGAATGCGAGTGTTATCCACAAGACAGACAAAGCAACCTGCCTTCGGGAAGCGACCTCCTAGTAAGGGAAAGGGTTTTGTGTTGCAGGTATCGATCCGAAGGCACCGACCCGAATAACCTAAACTGTCCGCGCGAATTCCTCTCGTAAGTAAAACGATTGCAACGCAGCCATCGCTCGCGGACCACAGCGCTCTTCTGGAGAAGGTTTCTATGGCAACGACTACATCCAATTCTGTTGTGGCATTTTTCAGTACCGAAGGGCAAGCGGCAAAGGCTATCAGTGCACTCAAGGACGCGGGTTTTCAGCCGCATCAGATCGGCGCAGCGACAAACGCCGGGACACAGGACGTGACTGTAAGCTCCACATACGCAGACACGAGCACATCGCCTACCGCCGGAACATCGGCCGCACACAGCACAACCGGCGCCAAGGCCGAGGGCATGTGGGATAGGGTCAAGAACTTCTTTGAGGGCAATGAAGGCACCGAGGGCGGTGTAGAGCAGTACGCTGACGAGCGCTCGCGGGATAATACTTCGCATGAGATCACGAGAGGCGGCTACGCCGGAAGCTCAGCATATGAGCCGGCCGATGTGTCGCACTCGCTTACCGGCATGCAGGTTCCCGAAGAGCATTCGCGCTACTTCGAGCACCGTTTAAGCACGGGTAATGGCGTGCTCGTCACCGTATCGGCAGCTGACCGTGCGGCCGAAGCACGGAGCATCCTTGAACAGAATGGCGGCGATCTGGGCGCCAACGCAGAGAGCTACGACTACAGCGCTGCGCCGGCAGCGGCACAAACCACCGGAGAAGGCCAACAGCGTATTCAGCTGCTCGGCGAGGTTCTGCGCGTCCACAAAGACCGCATCAGCCGCGGCGAGGTTCGCATCCGCAAGGAAACCATCACCGAACAGCAGACGATTCAGGTCCCGGTAACGCGGGAAGAACTGGTGATCGAGCGCGTGCCGGTGAGCGGCCAGACAGCGGTCCATGGCTCGATCGGTGAAAATAGCGATATCCGGATTCCGCTTTCGGAAGAGCGGGCATCTGCCGACAAGCAGACCTTCGTGCGGGAGGAAGTTTCTGTCGGCAAGCGGGCTGTTGAAAGCGTTGAGGAAGTGGGCGGAAGCGTGCAGCATGAGGAGCTGCAGGTGGAAAACGACACGACCCGGACGGGTGAAACGACTCGCACTCGCTAGAATCAGTTCAGGTAAAAACAAAGGACCAGGCCCGGCTACTCGCTGGGCCTTTCCTTTGGTGCGCTCCCCCTAAACCTGCCGGAGAGCGCTTCGATAGCGCGACCTGTATGGCCGGGGCTCCGAGAACCGGGCGCTCCGGAAATCTTTTTGCGCGTTAGTGAAATGGGCATGTAGGATCCCACATGCGCCTTCCCGCCTTTGCCCTGCTGCTCGCCTGCGTTCCACCACTCGCCTTGCATGCGCAGCCCACACCTTCGATCGCGGTAACGGTTCCCGCATCCGCATTTCCGAAGGGTGCAGCGACGCTCACCGGGCACCTGCTTGTTGTTTTCTCGAAAAACAGCCAGAAAGAAAATGAGCCGCGCGATCAGGTGCAGGAGCAATACGATTCCGCGCAGGCGTTCGGAGTCGACGTGGAAGGCTTGAAGCCGGGCGGGACGGTGACGATCGATAACGCGAGCCCCGGCTACCCGCTACGGCACCTGGCGGACGTTCCCCCTGGAAGCTACTTCGTGCAGTCCGTGTTCAACGTGTACGAACCGTTTCATCTCGCGAGCGGCAAGACTGTAATGCTGCCGCCCGATCGCGGCGAAGGCCAGCACTGGAATCGCAAGCCGGGCAATCCTTACGACGATCCCGAGAAGATTGCCTGGTCGCCGGCTTCCGCCGCAAAACTCACGCTCGACGAGATAGTGCCGCCCGTCTCCACACCGGACGAGCTGCTGGCAGAGGATCCTGGCACAAAAGCGTACCTGCGCTATGTGCATATGCGCTCGGCTAAACTGTCCGCCTTCTGGGGCCGTGATATGTACCTGAGTGCCTGGGTACTGCTGCCGCCCGGCTTCGGCGAGCACCCCGACGCGCACTATCCAACGGTCGTCTACCAGGACCACTTCTCGCCAACACTCGGGCTGCCGTTTCGCACGACACCGCCGACGCCCGAGATGAAGGGACGGGAGCGGGCGTACGCGGAGCAGGGCTATCGATTTTTCGAGGACTGGACGAATGGACGCATGCCCCACATGCTTGTCGTTTCGATCCAGAATGCCAATCCCTACTACGACGATTCCTATGTAGTGGATTCAGCGAACGTGGGCCCCTACGGCAGCGCGATCACGGGGGAACTCATCCCGGAGATCGAACGGGAGTTTCGCGGCATTGGGCAGGGCTGGGCGC
>CAXTSA010000043.1:0-13589 GCA_964246755.1 uncultured Acidobacteriaceae bacterium | reverse complement strand
GGCCTTCCCGCCCCGGTTCGCAAGGAGCCACGGACCATCCGCCTGCCGCTCGGCTATCACAGCCAGCAGGAGGTGCAGCAGGTACCGATGGCCGAGCGCTCGCTCGACACCTTCTTCGCCGGCCAGGTCCACTACGAAATCCCGCGCGACAGCTACAAGCGCTGGACCTCCACGTCCAAACATCAGGCCCGCCTGCAAATCTGGTCCGTGCTGCAGCATTTGCAAAAGGAAGGCAAGTGGACCATGGATCTCGGCACGCTCGCCGCCGGCCAGTCCGAGGTAGCCGCGTTTTCCAGCTACAGCGAAAAGATGATGCAGTCCCGTATCTGCCTCGCTCCCCGCGGCTCCATGGCCGATACCTTCCGCGCCTTTGAAGGTCTGCGCGCCGGTTGCCTCGTCGTCGCCAATCCCCTGCCCGCCGACGACTTCCTCTACCCGGGCGCGCCTCTCATGATCATCGATCACTGGCGCGAGATCCGAGGCATTCTCGAGCGGTACGCCCACAGTTACGACGCGCTTGAGGAGTTCCGCGCCAAGGGCCTGGCCTGGTGGCACAACCACCTTCGCCCCGAGGTGCTGGCCGTCTCGCTCGCCCGCGATTTGAACGAGGCGGGCGCTACTCTTCTGCCCTAACTCAGGCCCCGCCCTTACCCGCCAGCGCTGGAACCCTCGAAGCCAGCTTGCTCAACAACATCGTGCGCAGCTCGTCCACCTGGAAGATCCAGTAGCAAAATCCGCTCAGCAGCAAGGTAGTTGCCGTAGCGAGCACGCCCTGCAACAGGTACGGCACGGAGCGGATGTGCAGGATCGGCCAGAAAAATAGCGCCGTGCAAACCGCCATGATCCCGAGCATCTGGTACACGGGTTTGTGATCGAGCGTAGCCTGCCCGGCAAACAACCTGTCATTCAGGTGCAGCAGGTAGAACAGCTGCAATGTCTCTGACACCAGCGCCGTCAGCAGGTATCCCTGGATGCCGAACTTGTACATGAGCGGGATCGAAAGCAGACTCGTCAATCCATAGGCGAACAGAGTTTGCCAAGCGATGGACTCCACCCGGTTCGAGGAAAACTGGAACTGGTACTTGTGTTCCTTGATGGAGAGGATAGAGACGGTCAACCCAAGGGTGATGCAGATACCGGGCCGAAACAGCATTCCCTTGTGCACCCACAGCTGTAAAAGCAGTGGGGTCGCCAGCATTGACCCGAACGTGATCGGCGGCGTCATCAGCAGGATCACTCGCTCGGAGAGCGCATAGAGCTGGTGCAGCCTGGGCCAGTCCCGCTTGCCGTAGATCAGCGTAATCTCCGCGCTAAGCGAATTGGTGACCAGGTACAGCAGCCGACGGCTCATCGAGTAGATGGTGCGAGTCACCGTGTAAGCAACCACCATCTCCGGCCCTAGCAGGCGCGTGATCAGGCCGGAGCTGGCCAGCAGCATGTACTGCGAGCTGGGCTTCAGGATCGAGCCTAGAGAACCTTTTTTCCAGTACTTCAGCGTCGGCTTCAGGTCCGGGCAGCGCCGAGCCAGGTCAAAGCTCAGCCAGGCCGTCATCAGCAGCGTCACCGTGATCTGGCCGGCTGCGATTACCGGGAACGGTTGCCGCAGCAGCACCAGGCTCACGATGGCGCCCATGCCGAGCAGCTGGTTCAGATTGCCAAAGTTCGCGCCGCGGTGCGCTTCTCCAAATACCATGTAGGAGCCGGAGAAAAACCCGAACAGCATCCCAGCCATGATCTGCATGCCTAGCAGATACAGCGCCATCTGCGCGGAAAGCTCCGGGATGGATAGGTGCAGCAGCGACTTGAGCGGCACCGCGAAAACAAGCAGCAGCAGAACCGCGGCGCCAAAGAAGGCGCTCAGCAGGATGCGCAGCCCGGCCGACTGCACCTCGCGCGTCTCCTGCAACTCTCCACGGTTGTAGTGGATCGTCATCTGCATGTTGGTGTATGTCTGCAGCCCGTAGTTAAAGGTGCTCAGGTACGAGATAGCCGCGCTCAGCGCGAGCCACTGCCCATACAGGCTCGTGCCGAAAATATGCAGAAACGCGGGAGGCAGCAAAAGCTGCTGCAGTACAACCACAAGCTGATTGGCATTCTGCGCGGCAAACAGCTTGGCGATTCGGCGAAGACTCATTCAATCCTGTCACTTGGCGCATGGGGAGCTGCAACACGCAGGGGGGAGGCGGAGAAAGCGGAATGCGCAAAACGACAGTCTCAGAGCCCTGTCTTGATCGATCATGGAGGTCCGCCTACATCTTATAGCGGCCCAGGTCCTCATCGTTCAGGTTTTCGAGCCATTTCTTTAGGTCCTCGGCGCTCGCCTGGTCGGCCGGGCTCGGAATCACCTTGGCGGTGCGCAGCACTTCCTCGCTCACAAAGATCGGGCAGTCCGCCCGCAGCGCCAGCGCCAGAGCATCCGAAGGACGCGCATCCACCGTGACGACCTCGCCGTCCTGCCGCAGCCAGATCACGGCGAAAAACGTATCGTCCCGCAGCTCTGAGACCACCACGCGGTCCACCGTCGCATTTAATCCGTGGATGAGGTTACGCAGCAGGTCATGCGTCATCGGGCGCGGCGTCGAGGCTTTCTCCACCTCCAGCGCAATCGCGCTCGCCTCAAACAGCCCCACCCAGATCGGCAGCACCGTGTTCCCGCTCATATCCTTCAGAATCACAATGGGCTGCTGCGTCGACGGATCGACCATCAGCCCGCGGATTTTCATCTCGACATCCATCCCGATTCTCCCCGCTTACACGTGTACCGCTTCACCCACCAGGCTGTTCGGAAAAGCCGCTGTCACACGCACCGGCAGGTACGAGCCCGGCGCCGGGGCGATAGGCTGCGCCGTCGTGAAGTTCAGCGTCTTGTTCTGCGTCGTGCGCCCGGCAAGCTGGCCGCGCGCGTTCAGGTGCCCTTCCACCATCACGTCCAGCACCTGCCCCACATGCCTCGCGTAGGTCCCCCGCTGCAGTTCACGCTGACGGTCCAGCAGCACCTGCAAACGGGTGGATTTCTCTTCTTCCGGAATCGAGTCAGCCATGTGGATCGCCGGCGTGTTCGGTCGCTGCGAGTACTTGAAGGCAAACACCGCGTCGTAATTCACCTCGGCCAGCATCGTGATCGTGTCTTCAAAGTCCCCCGGTGTCTCGCCCGGAAAACCGACAATGATGTCGGTCGTCATGCTGATCTCGCGCTTTGCCGCCTTGATCCATGCGATACGCTGCAGGTACCACTCGCGCGTATACTCCCGCGCCATCAGGCCGAGTACCCGCGAAGACCCCGACTGCACCGGCAGGTGCACGTGGTCGCACAACGTCGGAACCGCATCGATCGCCTCGACGATCTCGCGGGTAAAGTCGCGCGGGTGCGACGTCGTAAACCGCACCCGCCGAATCCCCCCGACCTCGCCAACGCCGGCTAGCAGTTCCGCAAACGTCCGCTTCCCTTCCGGGTCGCGGTACGAGTTCACGTTCTGCCCCAGCAGCTGGATCTCCGTGTACCCGGCCTCGGCCATCTGCCGCGCCTCCGCGAGTACGCTCGACGACGTGCGCGACCGCTCTTTCCCCCGCGTGTACGGCACCACGCAGTAGGCGCAGAACTTGTCGCAGCCCTCCACAATTGTGATGTATCCCCGGTGCCGGTTCGAGCGCGCTGTAAACTCGGTCACAAACGTTTCATCGGTCTGCCGGTCGTCCAGTCCGGTGACCCGCCGGTTCCCTGCTTCCAGCTGCACCAGCATCTCCGGCAGCTTGCGGTAGCTCGCCGAACCCGCCACCAGCGAAACATACGGCGCGCGCTCAAAAATTCGCTCGCCTTCCTGCTGCGCCACGCACCCCAGCACCCCGAAGCGCTTGCCTTGCTTCAGCAGCTTTTTGGTGTCGTTTAGCCGGTTAAAAACCTTCTGCTCCGCCTTGTCGCGGATCGAGCAGGTGTTATACAGGATCAGGTCCGCGGCCTCCTCGTCCTGCACCTGCGCATACCCCTGCTGTTCCAGCGTGCCAACGACCTTTTCCGAGTCGTGCACGTTCATCTGGCAGCCGAACGTCTCGAGATAAAAGGTCTTTGCCGATCCTGCATCCGGTTCCGCAGCCATAGCCTCCACTATACCAAGCGGCTTCCGCGGATCTATCCGCCCGGAGCCAAACCCAATACCTAGCCGAGCCACTCCCCACTTTCCGCTATCCTCAAAGAGCGCATGGACTTCCCGCACCAGCACCTCACCCCGCTCGCCTTCGACGACCAGCACAACTGCTTCGGCTGCGGCGCCCACAACCGCATCGGCTTGCGTCTTCGCTTCTTCGTCGATGAGGCAGGCGCAGCCATCGCGACCCTGCGTCTCCCCAAGCGTTTCCAGGGCCCCCACGGCTTTGTCCACGGCGGCGTCATCGCCGCCATGCTCGACGAAGCCATGAGCAAAGCCATCCACGCCGGCGCCCACGGGCAAAGCATCATGGCCCTCACCCGCCACATGGAAACCGAATACCTCCGCCCCACCCCGCTCGGCGCCACCCTCACCCTCCGCGGTCAACAGGACCGCATTGAAGGCCGCAAACACTTCTGCTCCGCCACCGTCTCCGACGCCGAAGGCCAAACCCTCGCTCGCGGCAAGGCCCTTTTCATCGCCATCGAGCGCCGGCCCGAACACAAGCACTAGAGCACCGGCAGGAACCCCAGCGATCCATTCCGAACGCGCGGGATTCCGTAGGATGGCCTTTGAAAGGCATATCTCAATGGGACAGACGGAATGAAGTTCTGCGTTCCGGCGTCCGATGTGCTGCAAACGCCCAAAACAGCTCGCCTTTCGATGTAAGCGGCTAAAGACTGTAAATCTACTCCGATCGCTCTTCCAGCAGGCCCGGAAACTCACGATATCTACGTCCTCAACGTATCGGGCGTTGGCATTGCGACCCACTGAGTGGCCCGGGCGCCCCACATCTCGCTTTTCAGATGTGGGAACCATCACAGCCCGCATCCTCAAAATCCAGTCCTGTCTCATGCGCAAAACAGAAGTCCCCCTCGCCTGCATTAAACTGGTGTGGACGATGTCACCCGCATCGGGAGAAGGCAAACCATGGCAGAACAGAACGGCTACAAGGGAAATACAGGCACCGGCCTGCGACTGAAGATCGGCCTCGCCGAAATGCTCAAGGGCGGCGTCATCATGGACGTCACTGATGCCGCGCAGGCCGAGATCGCCGAGCGAGCCGGCGCCGTCGCGGTCATGGCGCTTGAGCGAGTCCCGGCACAGATCCGCGCCGAGGGCGGCGTCGCCCGCATGGCTTCTATCTCCGTTATTAAGGAGATCATGGCCGCCTCCTCCATCCCCGTCATGGCCAAGTGCCGCATCGGCCATTTCGCCGAAGCCCAGGTTCTCCAGCAGCTCGGTGTCGACTTCATCGACGAATCCGAAGTCCTCACCCCCGCCGACGAGGTCTACCACGTCGACAAGCACGCCTTCACCACCCCGTTCGTCTGCGGCGCCCGCGACCTCGGTGAAGCCCTGCGCCGCATTGCCGAAGGCGCCGCCATGATCCGCACCAAAGGAGAAGCAGGCACCGGCGACGTTGTGCATGCAGTCAAGCACATGCGCCAGATCGTTCGTGACATGCGCGCCCTCACGGTACTCGACGAGGCCGAACTCTACGTCGCCGCCCGCGACCACCGCGCCCCGCTCGAGCTCGTCCGCATGGTCGCCCAGACAGGCAAGCTCCCCGTCCCCAACTTCTCGGCCGGCGGCATCGCCACCCCCGCCGACGCCGCCCTCGTCCGCCAGCTAGGGGCCGAAGCCGTTTTCGTCGGGTCTGGTATTTTCATGAGCGACTCCTACAACTTCGCCCCGCGCGAAGAAGCCGAAATCCGCGCCCGTGCGATCGTCCGCGCCACCACCCACTACGACGACGCAGCCGTCGTCGCCGAATGCAGCGCCGAATGCACGGGGGCGATGAAAGGCCTCGCCATCGCGGCGCTCGAAACCTCAGCCTTGCTGCAAACCCGCGGAGTGTAACCCGGCCCTGTCGCAGTCCAGGCGAGTCGTCTAGCTTGCTCGGCTTTTTCAGAGATCCTGCTACCTGGACTTTTTCAGCGGTCTTATGAAGCGGATTTTTTATAAAAAGGGTGTCATCCTGAGCGAAGTGGTAGCGCTTGCGCCAAAGAACCTGATTGGGTTCGCGTTGGGGGCCTCGGCCCGGCACTCTGGACGATCTCCAGAATTACCGCACAGAAGGAGGACGTCAGCGATGCAAACGGCCCCACGGCAGCCCGCTCCGGAGAACGTTCCCAACCCCGCGCAAAACCCCCTCCGCATCGGCGTCCTCGCTATCCAGGGCGACTACGCGGCCCATGCCGCGGCCCTGCGAAAAGCAGCCGCGGCCAGCGGCGAGCCGCTCACCCTGCTCCTGATCCGCAAACCCTCCGAGCTCTCGACCATCGACGGCCTCGTCATCCCCGGCGGCGAATCCACCACCTTTCTCAAGTTCCTTGAGCGCGACGGCTTCCTCCCCGCTCTCCAGGCCTTCGCCGCCCAAAAACCCACCTTCGGCACCTGCGCCGGCTCCATCCTGCTCGCGACCGAAGTCCTGAACCCCGCCCAGCGCAGCCTCGCCGTTCTCGACGCCACCGTCGAGCGCAACGCCTACGGCCGCCAGAACGACAGCGCCATTCTCCACGCGGACACCGCGCTGGGCGGACCGCCGCTGGAGATGGTCTTCATCCGCGCCCCCCGCTTTTCCCGCGTAGGCGTGGGCGTCCGCATTCTCGCCCAGCGCGAAGGCTCCCCTGCCCTGGTCGAGCAAGAACACCTCCTCGCCGCCACGTTCCATCCCGAGCTCTCCCAGGACACGCGCGTCCATCGCTACTTCCTCGACAAAGTACGCGCCCATGCCTCGGCCATCCCGTCACCCTCCTGACGCACCCTTCCGGACGACGCGGAACGAGCCCACCAACGCTTTCCACAAACACTAGCTGGCAGCCGTGCCCCAGGCCGAGTAAGCTGGTTCAAACGGGAAGTCGCACATGCCTGCCATCCATACCTCTCGAACCGCGCACACCGAGCAGGACCGGCGCGATCAGCGCCGGGATCCCGGCTTCGGTGGCCGGCCGCCCCTGCATAACCGGCCCACCGGCGGCGGCGGCGATGGCGACAACGGCGATGACGGCCTTCGCGGCCGGGGACCGCGTGAGCTGCTTCAACGCTACCGCCTAGGTCTGTCCTTCCTGCTGGCCGGCGATCTCGTCTTTTTCCTCTCGCTCGTCAGCGCCTTCTTCGTCCGCCAAAGCGCAGGACACTTCGATGCCGCCGACAATTACATCGCGGACTGGCACCCCTTTCCCATTCCCACCGCCCTCTGGTTTTCGACCGGTTTTCTCATTCTGTCCTCGGCTACCGTCGAGTACGGCCGCCGCCAACTCTTCCGCGAAATGGACGTCATCGAGGAGTGGCTCGGCCTCGGACGCCCCATGGCCGGCCGAACCTGGCCCTGGCTCGCCGCCACCGCCGCACTCGGCTGCGCGTATCTCGGCTGCATGGGGCTCGCCTGGCAAGAGGTAGCGAGCGAAGGAATCCGCTTCGCTAGCAGCCCCGACAGCGCCTTCTTCTTCGTCCTCACCGGCAGCCACGCCATGCACATCGTCACCGGCCTGCTCCTGCTCGCCGTCGGCGCCATCGGCCTCTACCGCCTTCGCCGCGTCGAGCAGCGCCAGACCCTGGTCGACTGCATCGCCTGGTTCTGGCACGCCATGGGCACCTTCTGGCTCCTGCTTTTCACCCTGCTCCTGTTTACCCGCTGATTGCGTGGTTTAGGGGTGCGGTTCCCAGATGTTGGTGTCCACTTCTCACTTTCTGAGATATGGGTTAAAGCAAGCCCTGCTTACCTCAAAGAACTCCCTCCACCCACAAAGTGCACAATCTCTAGACGATCCCCCGCTACAACCGGCGTCTCCCCCCATGTCGCGCGCGAAACAATGGAACCATTCCGCTCCAGCGCAACCCGGTCGGCCTTGATCGAAAGCACAGCCACAAGGTCGGCCACCATGCTTCCCTCGCCCAACTCCGGAAACTCCCGAACCTGCCCGTTGAGTGTCAATTGCATTTCTCCACCCTAGCAAACCCATCGGCCCGGCGCCGAAGAACGGGCCGCTACCCCAAACGTGGCTCTGTTGACATCCCCGGTGAATTCATCCTGAAACCCGAACAGAGCCGGACCTGGTGGCGTCCTTTCAGCAAGCGGATACTCCTGCCTTGGTCGACGAGGGGTTGGATGGAGGGTTTGAGATTGAGAGTGTCGACGTCGCCTCGCCTCAACAGGGGGCGGCTCTCCGGTCACGGCTCTCCGGTCACGGCACAGCCACTCTTTCGGCACCTTGCTGAAGGCGAACGGGGAGGCGCAAACCACTTCGGGACAATAGCTCAAAATGCTTCGGAAGAAGCTTCTTGTGCCCGTCTTGTACCCGGATTTACTTGTCACTTAGGTCCCACACATTCCGGGTGCTTTTGGAATGGATGGCGGGGACGACGGGGCTCGAACCCGCGACCTCTGCCGTGACAGGGCAGCGCTCTAACCAACTGAGCTACGTCCCCACATCGCTGCACAACAGGCTAAGACTATCAGACTGCGAACTGGATTTGGGCGTTCACACTGTCGGTCACCTCACTTTTTCGCCTCCATTGGCAGGAAACTCTGCTCCTCGAGTCTTCCGGACTTGCGGGGAGAGTGAGGTTGGGGAGCGGTGCCCGAACCCGCCGCGCTTCCCGCCACAGACCGCGTTCACCGGCGCTGAGGAGCCAAGCTGCACGGCATCCCCCAAGCAGATCCCACCCGGTTCCTCCCCGTTTTAGTTGCAGAGACACTTCATTCAGAGTGTCCTAGAGCCCCAGGCCGCCATCGACGGCGATGATCTGCCCGGTAAGGAACGTCGTGGCTTCGGCCAGGAACGAGACGACCTGCGCCACATCCTCCACCCGTCCGTTGCGCCGCATCGGCGTTTTCTCAACGAAATGCGCATAGCCCTCGCCAGCTTCATCGGCTGTCGCAATCCCGGTCACGATCATGCCCGGAGCGACGCAGTTCACTGCGATTTCCGGCGCCCATGCCTTGGCCATGGTCTGGGTCAGCATGTGCAGGGCGGCCTTGGAGGCGCAGTAGTGGGCGTGGGTCGCCCATGGGTGCAGGCCGCCCAGCGAACCGATGTTTACAATGCGGCCGCCGTGTTGAGAAGCCCGCAGGAATGGCAGAGCGGCTTGCGCTACCAGCAAGGGGGCGCGCGTGTTGGTATGGAACATGCGGTCCCATTGTTCGGCTGTGACCTCGTCGAGAGCCGCGGTTTCAAACGCGCCGGCGTTGTTGACCAGGATGTCGAGCGCGGGCGCCTCGCCGCCGCCGGCCCACGCCGCTGCGCTGCACACCGCTGCATGTACAGCCTGAGGACTGCTCAGCTCACACGCGAAAGCCTCCGAATGTACACCGAGTGCCCGCAGATCGGCGACGGTTTCCTGCGCTTCAGCCCCCGAGCGATGGAAGGTGATTGCCACATCGGCTCCGGCCTCTGCGAGCGCGAGCGCGATACCCCGGCCGATGCGCTTGGCAGCTCCAGTAACCAGGGCACAACGGCCTGCTAGGGGTTTGGGCAGAGGCGAAGAGGACGGGGAAGACATCCTTCGATGGTATCCCGAACTCATCCAGTCGCTCCGCAGTCGCTCTCAAGCAAACAGCGGTACGATGTCGATCGGCGAGAAAGGTTGGCTGCCGAAAACAACTTCGGCGACAAATGAGTCATCTACTTAGTTACCAGCATTACTGCTCTTCAGGGCGTAGCATTTCGAACTTCGCGCTTGCCGGAAAGCTGCTTGCATGAACCGTTCACACACAACTCGCGCCGTAGTCGCCGTCCTTGTCGCCGGCGCTGTGTTATCGACAGCAGGATGCAGGCAAGTGGGCCGCAACTCATCCATGCGCGGCACGGCTCCTGGGCTGGGCGACGACGCGGGAATGGCACGCAACGTGGCTGACCCAAATGCGCCATTCTCAGTGCGAAGCGCGCACCCAATGCTCACAAAGCGGGAGGCCCTGCTGGACGTCAATGGTGTGCCGCCCTGCTCGCTCGGCCAACTCACGCTGTTTGAGTCGCGTGCGCAGAGCAATGGCGCGCGGCACACACTGCGCTTCAGTATGAGCAACACAGGTGAGGCCTGCCGGCTAAGCGGTTTCCCAGCTATTTCCCTGCTCCGTGCCGACGGTTCCGTGCTTGGCGACGTGCGCATCCGGAAAGTTTCGAGCGACAGCATGACTGCTTCGCTGGCGGCATCTTCCTTGACGCAGAACGAAGATCAAAGCGAAGACACCCTTGATTCCCCGTCGCCGCAAGTGCTCCTCCCGGCAAGAGGCGAAGCGGCTTTCCAGCTTGGATGGACGGCTGGACCTGCGTGCGAGCAGGTGAGCCGGATCGCGATCGCGGCGCCCGGAGCGACACGCGGCGTAGTTGTCGCCCGTCCGATCGCAGTTTGCGAGGATCAGATTCTGATCACCGCTGTGGGCGCGTCCGACCCCAACTGAACAGCCGTCAGTGCGGCGCGGGGGCCGGTTTTGCTGTTCCCTGGTTGGGCTGCGGCGTTACGGACTGCTGGCTGTTCGCATCCACAGGGCGGCTCTGGTAAATGGAGTATTGCCCGTTCGGCGGCTTGACCTTGATGGCGAGGTCGCGCGTCGGGGTGTCATTCGTAAAGGTTTCGCCGTAGGTCTGGAAGCCCGACTTAAAGACCTGGAGCTGCACCTCATCCCCGATCGGGATCACGTCGAGCACGGCTTTGCCGTCCTCATTCGTTTTCAGTTCCATATTGCCTTGATCTTTTCCCTCGTGAAAGGTGTGAAAGATGACGGCGGCATTCTCGACAGGCTTGCCGTTAGACGCGCGTGTGACGGTGACAGCGATGTGCGCTACCGGCGGGGGTTCCTTGTACTTGCGCCCACGCTTGACGTCCTGCGCGTGGGCGGGCAGCAGACACAACGCGGTAAGCAAAAGGGGAGACACGCGGGCGGAGAGGGCCCAGCGGTCTCCGCGCGGAGTTTGACGCGATTTCATGAGGCGATTGTACTCGGCCCCTGCCGGCTCGCGCCAAGGACTGCCCTGAGTGAAGAACCGGCATCTCAATTGCAATGCGGAGCTGCTTCACTGAGTGTGGGTGGCGGCGTTTTGAAGTCTGCCGTCTTAGCCACAGCGGAAGTTCCGGCCAGACACAACGGAGAGATCGACTATGCCTCAGAACAGCGTGAAGGAAATGCCGGCCAAGAAGGTTCGCGAAGAAAAAGGCGCGCCAGGGCCGGACACGAAGATCAACAGCAAGATGTACAAAAATCGCGTTGCGCTCTCGGACGAGCAGAAGCAGCAGGTCGTGGAAGTGATGCAGGAGCGCCTTGCCGGTGCGCTCGATATGTACTCGCAGTCGAAGTTCGCGCACTGGAACGCGAAGGGCGACAACTTCTACCAGCTGCATAAGTTATTTGATAAGGTCGCGAATATCATTTTCCCGCAGATTGACGCGATCGCCGAGCGTCTGACGCAGTTGGGAGGCGTGGCCAATGGAACCGTACGCCAGGCGGCGCAAACCTCGCCGCTGCCAGAGTACGACACAATGCTGGTGGCAGGCATGGAGCACGTAAATGCGCTGGCCAATTCCCTCGGGACATACTGCCAGTCGCTTCGTGAGGCGTCGGACAAGATCGATGAGATCGACGATCCGCCGACCGCGGACTTCTTCAAGCAACTCGACGTAGAGGCTGAAGAGGCGCTCTATTTCCTGGAGTCGCACCTGGAAGCAGGCGACGTCCAGTAAACCCCGCTCTACCCACTAAGGAAAAGGCGCGCCGTCACAGGCGCGCCTTTTCCTGCTCCTTGCCGAGGGCGTGTTGAGCGTCGCCGAAGGCGCGAACCGCCTACCTCATCCTGATCTGTTCCTTTCATAAAACGCGAAGTGCACTCCAGCTTGGCACAGGCTCCTCACGGTTGCCAGGGTTCCAAGCGCTCGGCATCGTCAGCTGCGCGGTCCTGGTCGCATCTGAGCGAGGACGGAGGGCTGATTGGACCATTCCCCGCCATGCTGCACTTTCCAAAGTTCGGCACAGCGGCCTGGGCAGTGTTCACCGCGCTTACCCAAAACTCCACGCTGACAAAGAATGCGCACGAGATGGCGATCCTAGTTACGGGCGCTCGATTCCACGCGCGCTATGAGCTTTATTCGCACGAGCGGGTAGCCGCGGGGGCCGGCCTGGATGCGTCTGAAATCGCCACCATCACGGCCGCCCCCGCCCCGCCGACCTGTCCGAGGAAGAAGGCGCGCGTACGATGTGGCTGCGGTCCTCAGCAGCGGCGGACAGCTCGGCGATACCGCATACCAAGAAGCCATTCGTGTCTTCGGTGACGCCGGCACCGCCGAGCTCTTCTACCTCATCGGTTGCTACTCGATGATCTCGATTCTGCTCAGCGGCTATGACGTTCCCGTGCCGGAGTAAGCCGGGCTTTTTATCACGTGCCGCTACATCAGCTTGTCAAGCGTGATGGGTAGACTGCGAATGCGTTTGCCTGTGGCGTGGTATACAGCATTCGCAATAGCAGCAGCAACCCCTGTAATCCCGATCTCTCCAATTCCGTGCGCGCCCAGCGGCGTATGCGGGTCGGGAATGTCGAGAAAGTACGCCTCGATCTTTGGAACGTCCGCGTTTACCGGCAGGTGGTATTCGGCCAGGTTGGGATTCATGATGGAGCCGGAGCGATCGTCGAAGAACGTCTCCTCGGTAAGCGCCATGCCGATGCCCATCGTGATCCCACCCATGAACTGCGAGCGCGCGGTCATAGGATTCAGAACGCGGCCGCAATCAAAGGCGCCGACCCAGCGGGATATGCGCACTTCGCCAGACACATCGTTGACGCGCACCTCGCAGAATTGCGCGCCGTAGGAACCCATGGAGTACTTCAACAGTTCGAGCGGCTGCCCCGAGGTGGCATCGGCTTCCACAAAGCTCTTCTCGGCACGCAAAAGCACAGCAGCGTAGCTTTCGCCCTTGTCAGGAGTATCCTTGCGAAACAGCCCGCTCTCACGCGCCTGCACGTCGCCGAATTTCGAGCTCGCCAGGGGCGAGCGATGATCGCCCTTGACCAGATCGAGCAACTGTTTATGAAGTTTCTCGCAGGCCTCCTGCACCGCGAGCGCGATGCTGACCGTCTGGTTCGAGCCGCCGGCTACCGGTGCCTGCGGCAGGTCCGTGTCCCCGTATTCAAAGCGCACTTTCTCAATCGGCAGTCCCAGGCGCTCGGCCGCATGCTGGGTCTGCACGGTGGCCGTGCCCATGCCCATCTCCTGCGCGCCACACTGCACTACAGCCGTGCCGTCTGCATAGAGACGGACCCTGGCCGTTGCGGGAAAGCGGTAGGCCGGGTAAAACGCCGAGGCCACGCCCTGCCCAATCCACCAGTCCCCCTCCCGCTGTGAGCGGACCTGCGCAGGCCTGCGCTCCCAACCGAACTTCTCCGCACCGAGCCGGTAGACGTCCTTGAAGTGTCGGCTTGAGAACGGCGTTCCCTTCGCTGGATCTCGCTCGGC
>CAXTSA010000042.1:320-13651 GCA_964246755.1 uncultured Acidobacteriaceae bacterium | reverse complement strand
CCTCGGCATAGCCAAGGTCGAACAGCGCGCGGGCATCGTTCGCATGGGCCGAAAGATAGGTTGCGAGCAGAGCGCGCGCCCCGGCGTAATCCCTGGCATCCAGCTTCGCTTCCGCGTCGTTCAATCGATCATTTACGCGCACCTGCCGTTGCGAGGGAGCGTCCACGGCGCCGCTTGTGCCCGGCGGCAGCGAAGAGGTTTGCGCCCGAGCGGCTGCCGAAGCAGTCAGGAGCAAGAGAGCGGGGAGGAACTTCATGCGCACTTAGGCCGCTCCCTCGTCCAGCGCGTTCCCTTGCGGTCGGCGAGGTTGCAAAGCTGCCTGCAGCCAGCGTCCGGTGTAGGAAAGCTCGCTCCCGGCGATCTCCTCCGGCGTGCCCACGGCGACCACCTGGCCGCCCTTCCCGCCACCCTCAGGGCCCATGTCGATGACCCAATCGGCAGACTTGATGACGTCTAGATTGTGCTCGATGACGATCAGCGAACCGCCGCCGTCGATCAGCTTGCGAAAAGCAAGCAGCAGCTTGCTCACGTCGTCGAAGTGCAGCCCGGTCGTCGGCTCGTCGAGGATGTAGAGTACGCGGCTGCCGCCCTTCTTGGGCGCGGTGCGCGCGGTCGCGAGATGCGCCGCGAGCTTCACCCTCTGCGCCTCGCCGCCCGAGAGCGTCGTCGCGGACTGGCCCAGCCGCACGTAGCCGAGGCCCACCTCGTCGAGCACCGCGAGCTTGTCGACGATCTTCGGGTTGCCAGAGAGAAAGCGAAGCGCTTCTTTCACCGTGAGACCCAGCACGTCGTGGATGTTCTTGCCCTTGTATCGCACCTCAAGCACGCTCGATTTGTAACGAGTGCCGTTACACTCTTCGCACGGCAGCTCCACGTCAGCAAGAAACTGCATCTCGACTGTGACCGTACCGTCGCCGTCGCACACATCGCAGCGACCCCCGGGCACGTTGAACGAAAAGTGGCCTGCGGCGTACCCCCTCCGCTGAGCCTCGGGCTGCGAGGCGAACAACTCGCGGATCGCGTCGAACGCCTTGATATACGTCACGGGGTTTGACCGCGGCGTGCGGCCGATCGGGTTCTGGTCCACCAATACAATGTCATTTAAGCGGTCGGCGTTCTTGATCTCGCGATACAGCTTCGTCGGGTCGCCGCCTTCGCTTTGTCCCAGTTCGTGCGCCACCGCCTTGTACAGCACTTCGTGCACTAGGGTGGACTTGCCCGAGCCGCTGACCCCGGTGATGCAGCAGAGCAGGTTTAGCGGGATCTCGACATCGACACCTTTCAGGTTATTCGCGCGCGCGCCGCTCAGCCGCAGCCAATCCTTGCCCGTGCTCGCCGGCACGGGCCGCCGCTTCGCCGGGACGGGGATCGTAAGCGCTCCGCTGAGATACTTGCCGGTAATCGAGTCGGGGTTGCGCGCTACCGCGTCGACGGTGCCGGCCGCGAGCAGGCGCCCGCCGAACTCGCCGGCGCCGGGACCCATGTCGAGCAGGTAGTCTGCAGCCGCGATTACGTCGGGGTCGTGCTCGACGACGAGGATCGTGTTGCCGATATCGCGCAACGCGTGCAGGATGCGGATCAGCTTTTCCGTGTCGCGGCTGTGCAGGCCGATCGAGGGCTCATCGAGCACGTACAAGGCGCCCACAAGCTGCGAGCCTAGCGAAGTTGCAAGCTGTATGCGCTGCGCTTCGCCGCCCGAGAGCGTCGACGCGAGCCGGTCGAGCGTGAGATAGTCGAGCCCGACCGCGTCGAGAAAACGCAGGCGCTGCTGCACCTCCTTGAGGATCGACCCGGCGATCTCGGCCTGCATCGGCGTCAACTCCACCGCGTCGAAAAACGCGTGGGCGGCCGCGATGGTTAGCCCGGCGGCGTCGCAGATATTTTTCGCATCAGCCTCCCGGCCCAGGCGCACCGCTCGTGCCTCGGCCCGCAGGCGCTGGCCCTTGCACTCCGGGCAGCGCGCGTAGCCGCGATACTTCGAGAGCATCACGCGCACGTGTAGCTTGTATTTCTTCAGTTCCATCAGCGCGAAAAAACCGTGAACGCCGGCGTACGTCCCAGCCCCGTCGAGCACAAAGGCTTGCTGGTCGAGCGTCATCTCATACCAGGAGATATCCGTTGGAATGCCGTGCTGCTTCGCGGCGCGCTTCAGTTCCGTCCCGTAAGCGGTGTACTTCGGTCGCGTCCATGGGTCCACCAAGCCTTCGTCGATGGACTTGTTTTTATCCGGCAGGATCAGGTCAAGGTCGAAGTCGATGGTGTTACCGAAGCCCTGGCACCGGGGGCAGGCGCCAAACGGGTTGTTAAAGGAAAACAAACGAGGCTCGGGTTCGGAGTAGGTGCGGCGGCAGCCCTTGCACTCGAAGGCGAGCGAGAAGCGCAGTCGATAAGGCACCGGGCCAGTTACCGATTCATCCGCACGCCGCACGACCTGGTAGAGAATTTCGCCCGATTCGCGATACCCGATCTCCGCCGCGTCCACGATGCGGCCGCGCGCATCCGGCGAGACCGCGATACGGTCCACCAGCGCATACACCGGCAGCAACCAGTTGATCTCGAGCAGCGATTCCGGCTGAGAAAACTCGTAGATCGTCCCGTTCTGGTAAAGCCGATTGAACCCACGCCCGCGTAGGTCCATCAATCGCTCGCGCATGGCGGGGGCAAGCGTGCCAGGCTTCGCTTCTTCGGCCGCCGCCTTCTTTGACGCTGCCTTCTTGAGCGCAACCTGCGAGCGCGAGCGTTTCTCAAGCATCGGCGAAACCGGCTCGGCTAGCGGAGCAGGGCTGTTCGCGGCTACTACAGGGAAGAGCGCATGCAGGCGCGTTCCTTCGCCCAGCGCGAGTACCGCGGCGGCGATCTCGTCGACCGAATCGCGTTTGACCACGCCATCGCAAACGACGCAGTGCACCACGCCGCAGCGCGCGTAGAGCAGGCGCATGTAGTCGTAAATTTCCGTCGCCGTCGCAACCGTCGAGCGTGGATTGCGGGTAGTGTTTTTCTGCTTGATCGCGATGGCCGGCGCAAGTCCGTCGATCAGATCGGCATCGGGTTTTTCAATGCGCTCCAGGAACTGCCGCGCGTATGCCGACAGCGACTCCACATAGCGCCGCTGGCCCTCGGCATAAATCGTGTCGAAGGCGAGCGAGCTTTTGCCCGAGCCGGAGACGCCGGTGACGACCGTCAGCTTTCCGTGAGGGATGGCGCAGTCGATGTTCTTGAGATTGTGCACCCGCACGCCGCGGAGTGTGATCTGGTCAGTCAAAGCGCTCGCGCCCTCGCATCTGTTTCGCCGCGCGCCCTGCCGGCTTCAGGATGCGCATGCCAAACCTCGATTATAAGGGCGCTCGTGACTCTACCCCGCATCCGCCCGCTGCGGCGTGAATAAGGCGCCGAAGAACAGCAGAATGCCGCCGATCACGATCGCCGAGTCCGCCACGTTGAAGTCCGGCCAGTGATAGTGGACGATGTGCACCTCAAGGAAGTCCGTCACCATTTTGTACTGGATGCGGTCCCACGCATTGCCGACCGCGCCGCCGAGCACCAGCGCAAGCCCGAGCGCGGTGGCCGAAAAGCGGCGGCCGAGGCGCACGAGCAGCACCGCCACCACAATCGCGGCGACGAGAGAAAAACCGGTCAGCGCCCATCGCGTGGGATTCGCCGGGGCGTCGTTGAACAGCGAGAACGCCGCGCCCTCGTTGAGCACATGCGACAGGCGGAAGACGTGCGGGATGACGGTGATATTCAAACCTTCGGCGATGTGCTTCTGCACCCACAGCTTCGACAGGCGATCAATGGCAATGATGGCGAGCGCGATCAGGAAAAAGGCCGGCCGCCAGTCGCGGGGTTTACGCTCGCGGCGCGTGCGGTATTCGTAGCGGGAGGGCAGAGTGGTCATAGGCGCGCCTCCGCAAGCGCGCCGGTCTCGCGCGAGTAGCCCATCGTGCTGAGCGCCTCGGCGCAGCGCCCGCATACCTCAGGCCACGGACCATAGGGAGCGATGTCGGTGCGGTAGTTCCAACAGCGGCCGCACTTTGCGCCGTCGGCCGGCAGAGTCTCAACAATGAGCGCATCGCCGGCTTCGGTCGATACCTGAGAAACGTTGAAGAGCTCTTTCAGCGAACCGATGTAGCTTGCAAGCAGTGCCTGCTGCGCCGGCGGCGCGGTAATGCGCAGCTTTGCTTCCAGACCCTTGCCAATACGCTTCGCTTTCCGTGCTTCTTCAAGGCTCCGCAGCGCCTCCTCCCGCGCCGCTAAGATCACGCTCCATGCATTCGCGTCTTCCTCCGCGGCGAAGTCCGCAGGCTCGGGAAAGCGCGCCAGATGCACACTTGCCTCACGTCCTTTCACCTCCGGCAGATACCCCCATATCTCTTCCGCCGTAAAGCTCAACACCGGTGCAACTAATCGCACTAATGCCTCGGCAATCCTCCATAAAGCGGTCTGTGCCGAACGCCGTTCCAGGCTCGTGAGCGCAAGCGTATACATGCGGTCCTTCAGCACGTCCAGGTACAGCGAACTTAGGTCCACGATGCAGAACTCGTTCACCGCGTGATACACACGATGAAATTCCATCGCGTCATACCATCCCGTGACTTTCTCGACTAACTCGCGAGTCCGCCCCAGCATGTACCTGTCCAGCGGCAGGAACTCGGCATCGCTCACCGCGTGCTTCGCCGGAACAAACCCCGCGAGATTCCCCAGCAGAAACCGGAACGTATTGCGCAGCTTGCGGTAGTTATCCGCGACCCGCCCCATCAGGTTTTCGCTCGCCGCCACATCCTCGCGAAAATCGACGGAAGCCACCCACAGCCGCACGATCTCCGCGCCCATTCGGTTCGAGATATCGACCGGATCCACGCCATTGCCGAGCGACTTCGACATGGCGCGGCCCTGCTCGTCGAGCGTCCAGCCGCTGGTCGCGACCTTCCTGTACGGCGTCTCGCCCTTGTCGCGCGTACCCACCGCCGTTAGCAGGGAAGTGTGAAACCAGCCGCGGTACTGGTCGCCGCCTTCGAAGTACAGATCCGCCGGAACGCCGAGCGCAGCATCCTCCTCGAGCACCGCGCGCCAGCTCGTTCCCGAGTCGAACCACACGTCCAGGATGTCCTGCTCCTTCTCCCATCGGCCCGTAGCGCCGCAGCGCGGGCAAGCGCGGTCTCGACCTACTATCTGCTCCGCAGAGTGCGTGTGCCACACCCCCGCGCCACCCGCGCGCACCAGCTCCACCACGCGCGCATTCACCGCGCGGTCCTTGAGCGGCTCATGGCAGGCACCGCACAGAAACACGGCGATCGGCACACCCCACACCCGCTGGCGCGAAATGCACCAGTCAGGCCGCGTCGCGATCATATTCGCGATACGCTCCTCGCCCCACTTCGGGTCCCACGCGATCTCCGAGTGGATCTGCTGCAAAGCGCGCTCGCGAAACGTCGCGTCCCCCGCGTCGTCCTCATCCTCGTCGAAGGACCGCGCGTTCGGAGAGTAGGGCATGGGCGTCTCCATGCCGATGAACCACTGCTCGGTCGCGCGAAAGATCACGGGGTTGTGGCATCGCCAGCAGTGCGGGTAGGAGTGGTAAATCTCTGCCTGCCCCACCAGTGCCCCGCGCTCGCGCAGGTACTCGATGATCTCCGGGTTAGCTTGGAAAACCGTCTTGCCTTCCCACACCGCGACCCCGTTGCGCAGCCGGCCCGCGTTGTCCACGTTGCACTCCGCGCTCAGGCCGTAGCGCACACCGGTGTAGAAATCATCGGCCCCGTGCGCAGGCGCGGTATGCACGGCTCCCGTGCCTTGTTCCGTTGTGACGTAATCGGCAAGAACACCAAGCACGGGCCGGTCTAGAAACGGGTGCTGAAAAGTCGCTCGCTCGAGCTTCGCGCCGGGGAAGCGTGCCAGCTCCGTCACTTCGCCCAGCGCGCAGGCCTCGCGCACACTCGCCGCCAGCTCCGCCGCGACGATGTACACGTCACCCGACGCGCTCGCCAGCGCCACATACTCAAATTCCGGGTGAAACGCGATCGCCACCGATGCGGGCAGCGTCCACGGCGTCGTCGTCCAGATAATGGTCCACACACGCCGCTCGGCCAGCTCCGGCGAGAGCGCCCCCGCATCGCTCGTCAGCGCGTACCGCACATACACGCTCGGCGAGGTGTGCATCTCGTATTCCACCTCAGCCTCGGCCAGAGCGGTGCGGTCGTGCAGGCACCAGTACACCGGCTTCAGGCCTTTGTAGACGAAGCCGCGCTCAAAAAACCGGTAAAACGTCGCCAGCGTGGCCGCCTCATACGCGCTCGACATCGTCAGGTAAGGCTGGTCCCATTGCCCAAACACACCCAGCCGCTCGAACTGGCTTTTCTGCAGGTCGACATACTTCTGCGCATAGGCCCGGCAGGCTTCCAAGAACTCGGCTGCGGGCATTTCGAGCTTGCGGCGGCCCAGTTGTTCGTCTACCTTGATCTCGATCGGCAGCCCATGGCAGTCCCATCCGGGAACATAGGGCGCATCGAAGCCCGCCATTGTTTTTGACTTCACGACAAAGTCTTTCAGGCACTTATTCAGGGCGTGCCCCAGGTGGATAGGGCCGTTCGCGTATGGCGGGCCATCGTGAAGGACGTACTTCTTCGCGCCCCGACGCGACGCCCGGATCTGCCCGTACAGGTCGGTTTCCGCCCAGTGGCGCAGGCGCGCCGGCTCATTCCCCGGCAGGTTCGCCTTCATGGGGAAGGCGGTATCGGGCAGCGTGAGCGTTTTCTTCAATTCGGGCGGCGCGGAGGGCTGCCCAGCGCCGTCGAGATGGTTTTCAGTCATTGCGTTCTAAACGTCCTTAAGCCTTTGCCCGAACCGTGCGCGGGCAAACGTGGCGATTCCGTGAAAGTCGATTGTATCGCCCGGTAACTGTCGGTCGGCTGCCGCCCGTCTACTCACCGAGGCAGCGAACCAGCCGGGCAGACGAGACAGCGGAACGTGGAAGCGCCATAATAGAAAGACCGTGGAGCGGACGACGAAAGCTGCATAGCGTAAAGCTGCGCGGGTTTGTCCAGCGGGACTGAGACGGAAAACAGCGATGAGCAACCAGCTTTTGACCCCCCCGGAAGAAGAAACGCTCCAGCCGGCCCGGCGGCTCGATCACACGGAACTGCTTCCCCTTGGCGCCGAAGGCAGCGTCTGGCAGTCGCTCGTCACCAATGTGCGCGACGTCTTCCGCCCTCAGAAACTGCCGCCGCTTGAGCTCACATCAACCCCGGTCGCAGTTGCGGACCCGTTCGCCGTCAAGCGCTCGCCGCTTTCGAGCGGGCTGGCCATCCTGTTCTATCTCCTGCTCGCGGCGCTGTTGCTGTTCTGGCCCAAGAAGGTAACGCAGGTCAAGCAGGCAGTGGTCACGCCGGTCGACATTTCTCCGTTCCTGCCCAAGACGCCGCTGAGCGCGCCTGCGGGCGGCGGCGGCGGCGGCGGTGCGCATCAGATCGTGCCTCCGACCAAGGGCAAACTGCCTGAGTTCCAGAAGCAGCCGATCACGCCGCCCCAGGTGCTGCTGGTCGATCATCCCAAGCTGCCGGTACCGGCGGCGATCAAAATGCCGGACATGAAGATGCCGGATACCAACATGCCGAACCTAGGCATTCCTCAAGCCCCGAATGCGACGCTTTCGGCCGGCAACGGAGGCGGGTCGGGCATCGGCACCGGCCATGGGGGCGGTTTAGGCATCGGCAGCGGCAACGGATTGGGACCGGGCGAGGGCGGCCTGACCGGTGGCGGAGTGGCGCACCCGGGCGGCGGCATCTCCTCACCGAAGCTGATCTACTCGGTCGACCCGGAGTTCTCGGACGAAGCGCGCCGGCAGAAATATCAGGGCGTAGTAGTGCTCTCGATCATTGTGGACGCGCAGGGGAATCCGCAGCGCATCCACGTAGTCCGGGCACTGGGGATGGGTCTCGATGAGAAGGCTGTCGAGGCGGTGAAGCAGTATAAGTTCAAGCCCGCGATGAACGGAACCAGGGCGGTTCCGGTCGAAATCAATATCGAGGTCAACTTCCAGCTGTTCTAACAGTAAAACCGCCTGCGCGGCTGGAACTCCTTTGTCGCGGTTGGCACTCGGATGCGAGTACGTACTTCTGTGGACCTGCCGTTGGTCGGCCATGACTTTGTCTACTCCGGCCAGCGGTCGATAAGTTTCGGTAAGTAGAAGTAAAAGTGTGTCACGTCAGGGCTATTCCCAAGAAGTGAATGCCAGCCGCGTAGGCGGTCTTGTTGTTTACCCTTCGCCGCCAAGAATTTTATCTGCCGTAATCGGCAGTTCGCGCACACGTACCCCGGTAGCGTGGTATACCGCGTTCGCAACAGCCGCAGGGGCGCCGGTGATACCCAACTCCCCCAGCCCGCGACTGCCGACCGGGTTAAAAATCAAATCAGGTTGCTCCACGAACTCGACCGTGAAGGCCGGCGTGTCGGCGCAGGTGGGCAGGTGGTACTCGGCAAGGTTGCTATTCACCGGGGAGCCCGTCCGCCCGTCGTAATGGGTCTGCTCCATCAGCGCCATGCCCAGCCCGAACAGCACGCCGCCCTCGATCTGCGAACGGGCCGTTTTCCGGTTCAGCACCCGTCCGCCGTCCATCACCGCGACCCAGCGCGTCACCCGAAGCTCCGCGGCACCGGCGTCCCACGTCACCTCGGCAAAATGCGCTCCGAAGGAGTGAAACGTGTACTGCTTCTTTGCCTCGGCATCCGGTTCTGCCCCTGCTTCGCGAGCAAGCTCGCCCCCGGGCAGGCGCGCCGCAATCGCCCCCGCGGGCTCCTCGCGCTCGCCGGAGCGGAGCACACCGTCTTCGATCGATACCGACTCCGGCATGGCCCCGAACAAGGGCGACAGCCGGTTCGCGATCGCCGCGCCCACCAGCGCTTCGCGGAGAGAGAGCGCGGCCGCCTCAACGGCTGGACCCACGCTGGCGGTGGTCTGCGAGGCTCCGGCAACCGGCGCCTGCGGGTAGTCCGAGTCGCCCAGCTCGAACCGGACACGCTCGACGGCGAAGCCGAGCGCATCGGCTGCGATCTGTGCGAGCACCGTCGCGGTGCCTCCGCCGATCTCATGCGTTGCCGCGAAAAAGGTCGCGATTCCGTCCTTGGCGATAACCCCGCGCACAGTAGCCGGGGAACGGCGCGCAGGGTAGGCGGCCGTCGCCATGCCCCAGCCCATCAGCTTGCCCCCCTCGCGCATCGAGCGGGGCTCGGGCGATCGCCGTGCCCATCCAAACAGCGCCGCGCCGCGCTCGTAGCACTCACGCAGGTGGCGGCTGCTCCAGGCGCGATCGTCCTGGAGGTTGCGCGCGGCATCGTTGCGCAGGCGGAGCGCGAGCGGGTCCATGCCGAGCGTTTCCGCGAGCTCATCGACGGCCACCTCCAGCGCGAACATGCCGGAGGCCTCGCCCGGCGCGCGCATGAAGCACGGAGTCGCCCGGTTCATCGGGACAACCCGGTGGCTGATGCTCGCAAAAGGCGTTGTGTAAAGATTGCGGGTCGTCATGCCGCAAGGCTCGACAAAATGCGCCACCGGCGACGTGCCGGAGAGCGTGTGGTGCTCGGCGCCCACCAGGGTTCCGTCCGCCGCCGCGCTTAGCCTCACCTGCTGCTGCGTTTCCGGCCGGTGACCCGTGGAGGTAAACATCTGGTCCCGGGTCAGCGTCAGCTTCACCGGCCTCCCAAGCACACGCGAAGCCTGGGCGCAAAGCGCAACATGCTGCCACAAGAAGCCCTTCGAGCCGAAGGCGCCCCCGAGCAGCGGCGCTTTCACATGCACTTTTTCTTCGGGAACGCCGAGCATGTGCGCCAGCACCTTCCGACTGCCTTTTACCCAGCGGGTCGAGTCATACACCGTCAGCTCTTCGCCCTGCCACGCGGCGACCGTGGCCGAGGGCTCCATCGGGTTGTGGTGCACAACCGGGGTGCGGTACTCCGCGACAACTTCGGCATGCGCCTGCCGCGGCCTTTCGCCGCGCGAACTGGTCAGCTTCTCTTCGGAATTCGTCGCGAAGTGGTCGGGGGCGTAGGCGCCGGGCAGGTCCCGCCGCAGTGTAAGCGAGGGCTCGAGCGCCTCGTATTCCACCTGGACCAGGTCGGCGGCCTGCTCTGCCTCGGGCAGCGTTTCAGCCACGAGGAGCGCGACATGCTGCCCGGCATAGTGGACTACGTTGCCGGAGAGAGGGGCGCGGCGTTCGGCGGGGAAGTCCCGGGTGAACTCCCGCGAAGGCGGCAGAATTGGCACGAGACCCGGCGCAAAGCTTGCATCCGTGAAGACCGCGAGCACGCCTCCGGAGCTTCGCGCGCGCTCTGTATCGACGGACACAACGCGCGCATGCGCCAGCGGCGCCCCAACTAGCGCCGCGAACGCCATGCCCGGCAGCTCGATGTCCCCGGAGTAGCGCGCGGCCCCCGTCACTTTTAGCCGCCCATCCACCCTTTGCCTCGCTTGCCCAGCCATTTCCTGTTTGATGCTCCAGGCGAAAGCCCGCATGCTATCCTGCTTGCATACACTTAGATAGTGAATCCATCTCAAAGAGAACGCCGCGGCCCACTGGGACGCTAATAGGAGCAACGCACAACCGTGCTGGCACCCGCTAAAAAAACAGACATCATTTCGCGCTTTCAGACCCACGAAGGCGACACCGGCAGCCCCGAAGTGCAGATCGCCATACTGAGCGAGCGCATCGGCGAGCTGACACAGCACTTTAATACGCATGCCAAGGATCATGCTTCGCGCCGTGGACTGCTGATGCTTGTGAGCAAGCGTCGCCGGCTGCTCGACTACTTGAAGGGCAACGACACGGACCGCTACCGCGAAGTGATCGGCAAGCTCGGGATCCGCAAGTAAATCCGTTGTACGAAACGCGAACGCGACAATCGAGCTGGGGCCGGGGCAATGCTTGTAAAACAGCCCCGCCCCCTGGTTCCCGCCTCTCGAAGTCGTCACGCTCCCGCACCTCTCCCTGCGGTTCGAGCCAGAATGCTGAGATATATCCGCTATGCGCTTCCCGGCGCGAGCGCCATCCTCTCCAGCCTCTCCTCCCGCACCCACCCACTGAAACGAGGATTGTATGAAGCAGGAAGTTATAGTTGAGCTCGCCGGCGGTAAGCGGCTTACGTTTGAAACAGGCCGCATGGCCAAGCAGGCGCCCGGCGCCGCACTCGTCACCCAGGGCGACTCCGTCGTTCTCGCCACAGCTGTTGCCTCACCCGAACCGAAAGAGGGCATTGATTTCTTCCCCCTCACCGTCGACTACCGCGAATACGCCTACGCCGGCGGCCGCATCCCCGGCGGGTTCATCAAGCGTGAAGGCCGCCCCAGCGAAAAGGAAGTGCTGACCTCGCGTCAGATCGACCGCCCCATCCGTCCGCTCTTCCCGGAAAACTTTCGCAACGAGACGCAGGTCATCGCGCTCGTGTTTTCAGCCGACAAGGAGAATGACCCGGACATCGTCGGCATCAATGCGGCCTCCGCGGCGCTCGCGTTGTCTGATATTCCGTTCCACGGCCCAGTTGGTGCGGTGCGCGTGGGCTATGTGGGCGGCGAGTACATCATCAATCCCACCTATGCCGAGCGCAAGGAAAGCTCCGTAAACATTACGGTTGTCGGCACCGCGGACGGCATCGTCATGATCGAGTCCGGCGCGACGGGGGTAAGCGAAGATATCGTGCTGGGCGCGATCGATTTTGCCCACGTCGAGATCAAGAAGATCGTCGCGAAGATCAACGAGCTAGTCGGGCTCGCGGGCAAGCCCAAGCGGCAGCTCGGCCCCATCGAGCACGACGAAGCCTATTTCGAGAATCTGAAAGCCAAGGTGGGCGATCGTCTCAGAGACGCGCTCGACACTGCAAAGCACGCCAAAACAGAAAGCTATTCGCTGGTCAAACAGATCAAAGACGAGCTCGCGGCTGACAATAAGCAGCTGCCCGAGAGCGAGCAGCCCGCCGCTAAAAAGAAGCTGGGCAAGTACTACGAACTGCTGCGCGAAGAGATTTTCCGCCAGCAGGTCACCAAGGACCGCATCCGACCCGACCGCCGCGCCTTCGACCAGATTCGCCCCATCTCAATCGAGACTTCCGTGCTGCCCCGCACTCACGGCTCCGCTCTGTTCACCCGCGGCGAAACCCAGGCGCTCGTCACCGTCACCCTCGGCACCGGCGACGATGCGCAGCGCCTCGAAACGTTCGAGGGCGAGCAGAAGAAGAAGTTCATGCTGCACTACAACTTCCCGCCGTTCTCCGTGGGTGAAACAGGCCGCATGACCGGCACGGGCCGCCGCGAGATCGGCCACGGCGCGCTCGCCGAGCGGGCCATCGCGGCCGTGCTGCCGACAGAGGCTGAGAGCCCCTACGCGTACCGCATCGTGTCCGACATCCTCGAGTCGAACGGTTCGTCGTCAATGGCCTCCGTCTGCGGCGCGAGCCTCGCGCTCATGGACGCCGGCATCACGCTCAAGGGTTCGGTTGCCGGCATCGCGATGGGCCTGGTCAAGGAAGGCGACGACTACGCCATTTTGACCGACATCGCGGGCGCCGAGGATCACTACGGCGACATGGACTTCAAGGTCGCCGGAACGCGCGAAGGCATTACCGCGCTCCAGATGGACATCAAAATCGGCGGCATCACCTCGGCGATTATGCGCGAGGCGATGGAGCAGGCCCGTCGCGGACGCCTATTTTTGCTCGACACGATGGACGCGCATCTGGCGTCCGCGCGCACCGACAAGAGCGCGTATGCGCCGCAGATCAAGACCCTGCAGATCCCGGTTGACAAGATTCGCGACCTGATCGGGCCGGGCGGCAAGGTCATTCGCGGCATTATCGAGCAGACCGGCGTCAAGATCGACGTCGAAGACACGGGCCGCGTCAGCGTGGCTTCGAGCGACGCCGTTGGACTGGCCAAGGCGCTCGAGATCATCGGCAACCTGACCGCCGTGCCTGAGATCGGCAAAACCTACCTGGGCAAAGTCGTTCGGCTCGCGGAGTTCGGCGCGTTTGTGGAGATCTTCCCCGGCACCGACGGCTTGCTCCACGTCTCCGAGATCGCGGAACACCGCGTGAAAGAGGTGAAGGACGAGCTGAAGGAAGGCGACCAGATTCTGGTCAAGGTGCTGGGCATCGAGGGAAACCGTATCAAGCTCTCGAGGAAAGCGCTGCTCAAGGAGCAGCGTGAAAAACTCGGGCTCCCCTTGCAGCAGGCGCCGGAAGGCATGCACAGCGAACGCGCGCAGGCTCCCCTGCTTTCGTCGGGTGCGGCGCGTTCCGAGCAGCAGCCCTCCGACAACGGAAGCACCATCACCATCGAAGGCGGCGAGGAG
>CAXTSA010000042.1:0-310 GCA_964246755.1 uncultured Acidobacteriaceae bacterium | reverse complement strand
AATTGTTATCAATATTCAGTTTCTAGGGGGGGGTTTTGTTGTCTTTTTGGGACGGAACTGACGAGGGCGAGGAAGCCGACGAGCCAAACTTCAACCGCGAAGAAACCCCAGCTGGCGTGTCGGCGGGCGCTGCTCCGGTCGCGGCAGCGGGGCAGCGTCGGCGTCGCGGTCGCGGTCGCGGCGGTCGTCCCGGCGGTGGCGGTGGTCGCGGCCCTGGCCAGGGTGGCGGCGCTCGTGCCAGACGCTTGCCATGGCTCGGAAGCACAAAGGCTTCGCACCCCCTCAGCCATTGTCTTTTGCACCGGGGACC
>CAXTSA010000041.1:11220-13654 GCA_964246755.1 uncultured Acidobacteriaceae bacterium | reverse complement strand
GAGGTTTAAGGCGCGCCGCGAACGAAAGACGCGACTACCCCGGGCGCATGCTCTAAAACAGCCGCCCTAGCGTAAAGACCAGCTTGCGATGCGAGGCATCCCCGACGGCACCGGTGAGTGATATAGCGCCCAGCGGCGTGTCCGCGACCAGGCCGAAAATGCCGTCCTGCCGCTCAATCGTTGAGAACGACGGCGACCAGACCCGGCCGGCCTCGTACCCCGCGGTGGCGTAGATGCCCTGGCCAAGCGGCGCCGGCAGCGTAAAGATGCGGCGGAAATACATCGGCCGGATCAGGAAGTCGTCCGTGCCGCGATACTCGTCGATCTCGGAGGCGCTCAGCCGAAATGGCCCCCCCAGCGTGTTGAGAAACGGTTGAGCGATGCTGCGGCCGAAGTAGCTGGCGCCGCTCGCGCCCAGGCTCACCGTATTCGCGTCGCCAAAGGTGTGGAACCAGACGGCATCCCCGCGCACCTCGGGCGCGTTCGCGCTGTCCACGGCATGGAACAGGTAGCCGCCCTCGGCTGCCAAGTGCCAGCCTCCGGAAGGAACGACGGCCTGGTCTTCGCCCTCATACACGAACCGCGCCCGCGCCAATTGCGCCGTGCCGTTCAGGTCAGGCCCGCCGCCTGAGCCCAGTCGCTCGTGCCAGCGCTCGGCGGTTCCCTGCCATCCCACGCGCAGCTCGCTGCTCTGGCGCCAGCGCCAGCCCAGGTCGAGCCCACCCCCGGCGTCCTGCTGAAACTGCTCCGCCGTCTGCTGCTGGTCCTTGCCGGAACCGGGAAACCCCCACAGGTAAACCGGCTGGCGCAGCAGCGAGACCCGGGGTGCGATGAAGCCCCCTCCCTCCGTGAGCCGGTGGATGTACTCGGCTGAGAGATCCGTGAGAAAGCCCAGACGCGCCACGGCTCGCAGCTCCGAACCGTCCCCTCCCAGGTTCTGGTCCAGAAAGCGCACCTGAAACAGTCCCCGCGTAATGCCCGGGCCCGACTCCGCGTCGACCTCTGAACCCACCAGTAGATAAGGCGGCCCTTCGGTACGCGGCCGCAGGTGGATCAGCAATCCCGACGACTGGCCGGCAGGCGGGTTCGCCATCATCGCCCGATCGACCGTCTGCGCAGGCATTGAACTTCCCGCGCGCGCAGCCGTAGGCGGGAGCGTCGTCCAGTACGCCCGCAACGCTCCACTGCCCCGCACCGCATTCAGCTTCTCCTCAACCTGTGCCGGGTTGAGCGGTTTACCTTCGACGGACTGCATCGCGTGGAGCGTGTCCTTCTGCTCGCCGGCCGTGCCGCCCTCAACTCGCACCTGGTCAATGCGACCCGGCAGCGGTGCGAGCCGCGCGGTTCGCCCGGCCAGGTACCGCGCCCATTCCTCACCGCTCAAGGCAAGAGGAAGCAGCCGCGCTCGCATACTCTCGGCCGCCTGATACCCGGCGAGGATCAGCGCGTCGGCGCGCCCGTAATCGCCGCCTCCAAAGTCCTGTATCTGCGGTTCAAGAACGATGTCCGCACCTTCTCGCTCCCGCAGTTCTGTTTGCCACACGGCCACGCTGAAGGAGCGCTGAAGCACATCGAAGGCCGACTGATGCTCCGCAACGTCGAAGCGGCTGAGCGGGAGGGAAACGGCAATGACAACATCGACACCGGCCCGGCGCACCACATCGGTCGGCAGGTTATCGCTCACGCCGCCATCGACGTAGACGTGCCCGTTCTCGTGGACGGGCGAGAAGGCCCCGGGCAGAGACACCGAAGCGCGGACGGCTTCGGCGAGATTGCAGTCGGCGAGCACAACCGGCTTGCCTTCCACCAGATCGGTCGCCACCGCGCGAAACGGGATCGGCATCCGGTCGAAGTCGAACGCCGCGTGGTAGCGTACAAAATTCGCGCTCAGCAGGGCATTCAGTCCCTCATCGGTGAGCAGGCCCGCGCGGATGGTAACGCCGCCTTTTAGCCCCGTCTCTAGGCCCTGCGGAAACTCTCGCCGGTCTTCACGCCGCTCAAAGTTCAGCGAGCGATAGTCGGTGTACAGCGAGAAGACAGATCGAAATGCATCGCTCACCGCCAGGTTTCGCATCTGTGCCGGCGTTTGCCCGCTGGCGTAGAGGCCGCCCACCACCGCGCCCATGCTGGTGCCCGCGATGAAGTCGACCGGGACGTGGTGCTCCTCCATCCAGCGCAGCACACCCACGTGCGCCAGGCCGAGAGCGCCGCCGCCGCCCAGGGCAACGCCGATGCGTGGACGCGCCAGAGGCGCGGGACAGGTCGCGGCCGGGGCCTGGCTTCCAGCAGCCGCACCGGACAGGGGTACGGACTGCCTACACCCCTGAGCCCCCGCCGACGAGGATGCCCATGCGGTGCAGAACATTACGAGATAGCACAAACATTGCAAGCGAAACATTCTGCACTGTTGTGATGCTCCATGGTCCGCTCCGCC
>CAXTSA010000041.1:0-11120 GCA_964246755.1 uncultured Acidobacteriaceae bacterium | reverse complement strand
CGCTGGCGCGTTGGGCGCCCCTGCCGTCTTCTTTGTTGACACCTCCATTCTTCGCGGCCTAGATTTCCAATTCGACAGCACCGCTTCCAACTCGGTCGATGTGCGTGAGTTGTTTTCTCGCGCGCTCAGATGGCAGAGCAGGTTCACGATTGGAGATATCCGGATGGAACGAAATACCGGCCGCGCGAAAGCAGGCCTGCTTCTCACTACTGCCTTCGCATCGATATGCCTTCTCTCAGGGGGAACCGTAGCAAGGGCGCAGGCCACCACCGCGACGCTGGTCGGTTCGGTTTCCGATGCAAGCGGAGCGTCGATCCCTCGCGCGACCGTCGAGCTCACGGAGCAAAGCACAAGCCAGCACTACACCAATCAGACGAACGAGGGCGGCAACTATGAGTTCACTTTGCTGCCGCCGGGCACCTACGCCGTCAAGGTGACAGACCAGGGCTTCCAGGTGTCGGTCACACAGAACGTGCAGGCGACCGTCAATAGCACCGTGCGCACCGATGTGCAGCTCAAAACAGGCGACGTGTCGCAGACCGTCACCGTAACCGATCAACTACCCGCGCTGCAGACCGACCGCGCCGATGTGAGCGCGCAGCTGCAAAGCAAACAGATTGTGGAGCTGCCGGTCGGCAACAGCCGCAACTTCCAGGCGCTCGAGTCGCTGGTACCGGGCGTGAGCGCGTCTTTCTATGATCACTCGTCCTTCTTCGACGCGCAGAACTCCCAGTCGTTCAATGTAAACGGCCAGGCCGAAACAGCGAATAACCTGCAGCTGGAAGGCATTGACGATAACGAGCGCACGGGCTTGCTGCAGGTCTATGTGCCGCCCGCCGCGGCCATTCAAACGGTGGATGTGGAGACCAGTAACTACGCGCCCGAGTTTGGCCGCTCCGCCGGCGCCGTGACTAACGTGACCATCAAGTCGGGCAGCAATGACTTTCATGGCTCGGCGTATGAGTACAACGAAGTCAGCTCGACCGGCGCGAGGAATTACTTCAATCGCACGGGTAAGTTCCCTCGTTTTACCAATAATTACTATGGGGGCACGGTCGGTGGGCCGATCCTGAAGAACCGGACGTTTTTCTTCGGCGATTTTCTCCGCTACTCCAATCACCAGAGCCAGTTCAACCTGTTTACCGTGCCAACCGCCGCGTTTCGCACAGGCGACCTGAGCGCGAGCCCCACGCCGATCTACGATCCCGCTACAGGCGATCCGGCCACCGGCAAGGGCCGTACACAGTTCGCGAACAACCGGATCCCCGCAGCCAGGTTCAGCCCCGTCGCGCAGAATATCCTGGCACTTATCCCCGAGCCCAACACCAACGGCACCTCGACGACTAATAACTATCAGGTAAATACCGGCTTTGACCAGGACACGAATACCTTCGACATCAAACTCGACCAGAAACTCGGCGCCGAAGACCATCTTTCCTATCGCTATAGCTGGCAGCACACCACCACCTTGCAGGACCCGGCATTCGGGCTGGCCGGCGGCCCCGGCAACAGCGGTGGCAACGGGACCAACCACGTCTACAACACGGCGGGCGACTACACCCACCTGTTTTCGCCTGCTCTGTTTACCGAGGTGCGCGTCGGCGTCAATCACTACCGCAACAGTGTGCGGCAGAGCGATTACGGCACCGCTGCATCCACCAATGCCGGCATCCCCGGTGTGAATGTCAATCCATTCACCAGCGGACTGGCCGCAATCACGATCAACACGTACTCGGCCCCCATCGTGGGTTACAACGCTTCCTACCCTTGGGACCGCGGCGAGAGCAACATCGATGTCGCGAATAACTGGACCAGGCTGCTCGGCAATCACTCCTTGAAGTTCGGCGTGGAGATACGCCGCGTACGCGACGACCTGACACAGGGACAAACCTACGGGCCGCGCGGTGCCTACACCTATGCCGACGGGCAGACCGGATTAAATGCCGCGGGATCCGCAACCAGCTTCGGCAACGACTTCGCCAGCTTTCTGCTCGACCTGCCCAGTGGAGTTGGCCGCGACGTAAATGTGAACGATGCTTCCTGGCGCCAGACTCTCTACTTCGGCTTTATCCAGGACACGTTTCAGGCGACGCGTGATCTTACCCTGACCTACGGATTGCGCTGGGAGTTCTATCCGCCCGCGAACCCGAGAGCCACGGGAGGTTTCTCACAGTACGACCCGAGTACGAACTCGCTCGACGTCGCCGGCTACGGCGCCATCCCGAAAGACCTCGGCCTGCGGGTCAATTACCGCGACTTCCAGCCGCGCGTCGGCGCCGCCTACCGCGCCGGCTCACGCGCTGTCGTACGGGCGGGCTTCGGCATCAGCAACACGCCTTTCCAGGACAATAACTACGCATTCAACTACCCGGTGCGGCAGAATATCTCCTTCAACGCTGTCAACAGCTACGTGCCCGCGCTGGAAGGGACTGCCGTCGCGAATCTCGCGACAGGCTTTGGGCCGGCGCCGGTTGCAGCCATCCCGGCCAGCGGCGTCATCGCGAACGCGCCCGCAGCTTCTCAGTGGAACGTTGTCAATCCGCAATACAAAGACCCGACCGTCCTGTCTTATAACTTGACCTTTGAGCAGGACCTCGGCCACGGATGGGTTGGCAACGTCGCCTATGTCGGCAATGTGGGCCGGCAGATACCCGCCTATTACAATCTCAATGCCGGCCTGATCGCGGGCGCCGGCGCCGCCGGACAGCCTGAGTTCGCGACTTACCAAAGGACCGCCGTCACCAACCTGATGGGCAAGGGCACGAACAGCAACTACAACGGCTTGCAGGCGCGCCTGCTGCATCGCTTCAGCAACGGGCTCTCCGCCACCTCGGGCTACGCTTACCAAAAGTCGATGGGGTTTGTGTCCACCACGACCGGCCTGGCCGGCTTCAACTTCTATCTCGACCCGGCACGCGACTACTCACCGCTGAACTGGAACCGCACCCACGTCTTTACGCAGAGCTTTGTCTATGAACTGCCGGTAGGCAAAGGCAAGCGCTACCTGCAGGGCGGCCCCATCGCGGCAGTGCTCGGAGGATGGCAGGTAAGCGGCGTGTTTTCCGCGGCTACCGGCACACCGCTGTTCATCACGGCCAGCGGCAGCCAGCTCAATGCGCCGGGCAACACGCAGGTGCCCAACCTCGTCAAGCCCTTCAACCGTTTGCACAGCATCGGTTCCGGGCGCCAGTGGTTCGACAGAACCTCCTTCGCTGCACCGTCCGGCCCCGTGCTCGGCAACCTGGGCAAGAACGTGTATAGCGGCCCTGGTTACGCTACCTTTGACAGCACTCTCTCGCGCAACATACCGATTCACGAACGCTACACGCTGCAGTTGCGCGCAGACGGCTTCAACGCGCTCAACCACCCCACCTTTTCCAATCCGACAGTGGACTCGACGAGCAACAGCTTCGGGCAGGTGTTGAGCACGGCAAACTCCGGACCGCGCGTCCTCCAGTTCGCGGCAACACTTAATTTTTGAGCCTCCGCACGCTTCCCCCTCGCGAGTGACAAATGTCCCACGCCAGGCAGAGAATGGTGCGGTCGATCAAACACGATTGAGACATAGTCCACAAGCAGGAGAAGAAAACATGAGTCACACACGGCGCGAGGTCCTCGCGGGTTTAGGCATGGCAGCAGTGGGAGCAGCCATGCCGTCGGCGGTTCGCCAAGCGGCTGCTTCGCCGGCGACAAACACCGGCGCCTTTCCGTTCCGGCTCGCCGTCATCAACGACGAAATCACGCAGGACTTCGAGCGCGCCTGTCAGATCGCCTCGCAGGACTTCGGCCTGCACTGGATCGAGCTGCGCGCCATGTGGAACAAGAACGTGACTGAGCTCGACGACAAACAGGTCGCCGAAGCGCAGAAGATTCTCGCGGAGCACAAGCTGCGCGTCACCGACATTGCAAGCCCACTGTTCAAGACCGACTGGCCCGGCGCGCCGCTCTCGAAGCAGAGCGAAAAGCGCGACCAGTTCCACGCGGACTTCGACGCGCACGCGCAGGACAAGCTGCTTGAAAAGTGCATCGCGCTCGCGCACTCCTTCCACACGGACCGCATTCGCTGCTTCGACTACTGGCGGCTCGACGACCAGAAGCCCTATCGCACGGCGATCAACGCCAAACTGCGGCAGGCCGCCGAGCGCTGCGCCAAAGACAACATCATCCTTCTGCTCGAGAATGAAATGTCGTGCAACACCGCTACGGGCGAAGAGTCGGCCGCGGTGCTCAAGGCCATTCCGAACAAGAACTTCATGCTGAACTGGGATCCGGGCAACGCCGCCGCGCTCGGCAGCACGCCCTACCCGAATGGGTTCAACCTGCTGCCGGAACAACGCATCGGCCACTGCCATGCGAAGAACGTGAAGCCCAGGCCCGGCGGCAAGTACGACTGGGAGCCAGTCGACGTGGGCGTGGTCGACTGGGTCGGTCAGCTCCGCGCGCTCCACCGCGACGGCTACAGCTACGGCCTGAGCCTTGAAACCCACTGGCGCGGCGCGGGAACGCCCGAGGCCTCAACGCGGATCAGCATGGCAGGGCTCAAGAAAGAGCTCACCGCGGCCGGCATCGCTGTTTAGCTTTCCGGTTCAAAGCGGCGAACGAAACGAATCCACTCCCTCGACGGAAGACATAGGAAGAGCATGATCACACGACGCGAATTTCTTGACACACTCGCTACAGGCGCGGCCGGTCTTGCCGTTGCCTCCTCTGCAAAAAGCTACGCGCAGATCATGGGCTCGAATGACCGGCTCAACTTCGCCATGTTCGGCCTGAACAGCCGCGCCTACGCACACCTTTCCGCGCTGCAGGCGAATAAGAAATCAGCACGCATTGCGCATGTGTGCGATGTGGACAGCACGATCCTCGCGAAGTTCGCCGGCACCGCTGAAAAAGTGATGGGCGAAGCTCCTCAAAGGGACAAGGATTATCGCCGCGTACTTGCCTTGAAAGAGATCGACGCGATCACCATCGCGACGCCTGATCACTGGCATACGCCGCTCGCCATCGCCGGCCTGCAGGCGGGCAAGCACGTTTACGTGGAAAAACCGTGCAGCCACAATCCCGCTGAAGGCGCGCTGCTGGTCGAGGCGCAGCGCAAGTACGGCAAGCTGGTGCAGATGGGAACGCAGCAGCGCTCCTCTCCGCACACCATCGAGATCGTCGAGAAGATCCACAACGGTCTCATCGGCCGCCCCTACTTCGCGAAAGCCTGGTACAGCAATGTGCGTAAGTCTATTGGGGTAGGCAAGGAGGTACCGGTGCCGGCGACGCTTGACTGGGACCTGTGGCAAGGCCCCGTGCCGCGCCGGCCCTACAAGGACAACCTGCACCCCTACAACTGGCACTGGTTCCGCATCTACGGCACCGGCGAGTCGCTCAACAACGGAACGCACGAGGTCGACGTGTGCCGCTGGGCGCTGGGCGTCGATTATCCGCAGCGCGTCACTTCTTCGGGCGGCCGCTACCAGTACAAGGACGACTGGCAGTTCTACGACACGCTCATGACCAGCTTCACCTATGAAGACAAAATGCTTTCGTGGGAAGGCAAAAGCTGCCAGGGCATGAAGTACTACGGCCGCGATCGCGGGTCTACCATCATGGGCACCACCGGCACGGTACTGGTTGACCGCGACGGCTACGAACTCTATGACTGGAAGGGCAATAAGACGAGCGAGTACAAGACCGGCAAGCAAACCTCGTCGACCGACCTGATCGGCAGCGATTCCATGACCGACGCCCACTTCGCGAACTTCATCGCGGGCATCCGCAAGGGCGACAAACTCAATGCGCCGGTCTCGGTCGGCAATGTCGCCGTCACCATGCTCCAGCTTTCCAACATCGCCTGGGAGGTGAATCGCGAGCTCGCGCTCGATACCTCAGACGGCAAAATCCAGAAAGACCCCGAGGCGATGAAGATGTGGGGACGCGACTACGAGAAAGGCTGGGCGCCGCATATCTAGGGTGTCTCCGGCAAAGTTATGCAGCCGCAAAGTCCCGGGGCAGACCTATAGATCTGGATCGGCGTTTGCTTGCAATGCATTTGTATCCACCGCAGTGACAGAACAGGGGAAGGGGCACTTACACGATGACCAGCGCACTCTCGCGCCGTAATTTTCTCCGCTCCGGGGCGCTCGTCGCGGCTGCCGGCGCCGCACCTGCGTGGTCGCAGGCTTCACGGTCAACGGGTGCGCCTTCCCCTATCCGTTTGGGTCTGGCGAGCTATACTTTCCGCAACTTCACGCGCGCGCAGATGATCGGCTTCATGAAGCAACTCAACGTTGTTGCGCTCAACGTGAAAGACACAAAGGACCACCTGCCGACCGACCCGGCAGGAGAAGCCCAGGCGCTCGCGGACTACTCCGCCGCGGGCATCAAGCTGCACGCCGCGGGCGCGATCTACTTTACCAAGGATGACGACGATGATATCCGCGCCAAGTTCGAGTATTGCAAGCGAGCCGGCATCTCGGTCATCGTCGCGGGAGACCCCGAGCCTGAAACACTGCCACGCCTTGAGAAATTCGTAACGCAGTACGACATCCGCATCGCGATCCACAATCCCGGCCCGGAAGATAAGATCTGGGACTCGCCGCTCGATGTCCTGAAGGCCGTCGGCAAGTTAGACCCGCGCATCGGCTGCTGCATCGACGTAGGCCACACCGTGCGCGCCGGTACGGATGTGGTCGAGGCCATTCATACCGTGGGTGCAAGGCTCTTCAACGTCCACATGAAGGACCTCACGAATTTTCAGAGCAAGGAAAGTCAGGTCGCGGTCGGCGATGGACTGATGCCGGTGCGGGGCATCTTTGAAGCGCTCATCGCGATCAAGTACCCGGGCTATGTGGATCTCGAATATGAAGTCCACGCCGACGACCCCATGCCCGGCGTCACGGCCAGCTTCGCTTACATGCGCGGCGTGCTCGCAGGCATGGGTTACCGCAATCAAACTTCATAAGTCATGGACAATCCTATGAGTGCTTCCCGCCGTAGCTTCTGCGCCGTTTCCATCCCCGCGCTGCTCGCCATTGCCGAGTGTCTGCAGGCCACTGAGGCGCAAGCGACGCCAGGTGAGCCACTGCAGTCCTTCACAAAACCGTTCCGAGACATGCAGGCGCAAACCCATGGCGCCAGTACCTATCGCGGTATCTGCGACGGGCTCACAGCCAGCGGAGCGCGCGTCGAAGTGCATGAAACCGAACTCCAGGCCGGGGCCGAGCCGCACCCGCCGCATCGGCACAAACATGAGGAGTTCATCCTGATCGTCAAAGGGAATATCGAGGTTACGATCGACGGGAAGACTTCAACGCTGACCGGAGGCTCCGCGAGTTTCTGGAAGTCGATGGCCTTGCATCACATGCGCAACATCGGGCAAGACGTGGCCCAGTATTTCGTAGTGGCCATAGGCACTGACGCTTGAACGTTGACGGATGAACGACAAGCAGGCGTTACTCTCCCGGCCGGCCGGCATGCTCACCGCGAAAATCCGTCATACCTACCACGGCTGATTCCACAACGGAGTTGATCTGGAACACCTTTGCGGCCGGGGTTCCACGGAAACCGAATACCCGCGGCAATGCCCACGAAGCAGAAGCAAACCCGGCGTCTATTCTGCCGTGGGTTGCAAAAGGAAGAATGGGCCTCGCTCCCAGGGGATAATCCGTCAGCAATGCCAATCCCAGACCGAAGGCGCCGGTCGCGAGAGCGGCCCACGCTGCGCGCGGGTTGCTCTTGCGACATACCAGCGCGAGACCGAGAAAAAGAGCCGCATGCGAGTAGTCGATAATGCCATGCGTCCTGGCGTCGATGACCTTCGGCAAGCGTTTCTGGAGTACTGGCAGGACAGCGGAATCGATGAGTGACATGGGCTTCTCCCTTCGGCTTGGATGCGGCGCCGTCCTGCGGAGCCAGGCTAGCTCTATGCCGCGCTACACGAGTCCCATGGCGAGTACCTCGGCCAGGTGCAGCGCCCGTCGCGCTGTTCCCTGCGCAATCTGCTCCCTGCAGGAGAATCCGCCGCTGACCACGATCGCGTCCGGCCCGAGGGCGCGTACCGCGGGCAGCAGCACGCGCTCGCCCAGCATCTGCGAGATCGCATACTTTTCCCGCTCGAAGCCGAATGGCCCCGCCATGCCGCAGCAGCCAGTATCCGGCACCGTGACGGTGGCGCATGCCTGCTCCAGCAACGCGCGCTCCGCATCGAGCTTGCCGAGCGCTTTGTGGTGGCAGTGCCCATGCAGCAGCGCCCCGCCCCCGCTCACCCGCCTGGCGCGATACTTCGGCGCAAACTCGCGCAGAGCGTCGGCAAACAGGCGCGTTTGCGCGGCGAGCCGCTGCGCTCGCTTGTTCTGCGGGAAGAAGTTCAGCAGTTCATCGCGGAAGACGCTTGCGCAGCTCGGCTCCAGAAAAATGAATGGCAAGCCTTCGTCGATCTGCGGCGCGAACCGCTCGAGAATGCGCTCGAGATAGCCGCGCGCCTGCCCAAGCATGCCGAAGTCATACAGCGGCCGGCCGCAACACACGTGCTCGCGCGGCGTCCACGGTTGCAGGCCCGCATGGCGCAGCACGCGCTCGGCGGCGCTCAGGGCCTGCGGGTAGAAGTAGTTGTTCCATGTATCGGGCCACAGGACCACGCGTGTGTGCTCGCGCGCGGCCCCGCCGCTCCCTCCGCGCGCCGCTCCCCCTGCGACACCCCGGCGCGCAAGCCCGCTGGTATACGGCCGCGCGGCAAACGCGGGCAGCGTACGCTCCGGCGCAAGACCAAGCGCTCTCGCCGCCAAAGCACGCGCGCCCGGCAGACGCATCGTCGCGTTCGCGAGCCTTGGCGTCACTCCGGGAACAAGCGCGGCGAGGCGCGCGAGGCCGTCCATGCGTCCGAATGCGTAGTCGCGCAGAGCGTGGGGGTGCACCTCGTAGTAGTGCGCCAGGAACTCCGCCTTGTACGTCGCGACGTCAACGTTCACCGGGCACTCGGTCTTGCACGCCTTGCAGCTCAGGCATAGGTCGAGCGCCTCTTTGACTTCTTCATTGGCCCAGCCTTCACCCAGCACATCGCCCTGCATCAACTCCCACAGCAGGTGAGCGCGGCCGCGCGTGGAGTGCTTTTCCTCGCGCGTCGCCATATAGCTGGGGCACATGGTGCCGGCGTGCTCCTTGCGACAGGCGCCTACGCCCACACAGCGCAGCGTCGCCTCGCCGAACGAGCCACCATCGTCGGGGAACTGGAACCAGGTCTCCGGCCGGGCCGATGTGTAACCGTCGCCGGTACGGAGATTCTCCGTCGGCGAGTAAACCGCGACTGGGTCGACCAGCTTGCCGGGATTCATGCGACCGGTTGGGTCCCACAGCGCTTTGAACTCGCGGAATGCCTCCATGATGCGGGCCCCAAACATCTTCGGCAGCAGCGCGGCACGGGATTGCCCATCGCCGTGCTCGCCGGAAAGCGAACCGCCGTGCGCGAGCACGATGTCGGCCGCTTCGTCGATGAACGCGCGGTATTTCGCCAGGCCCGCGGCGGTTTGGAGATCGAAGTTGATGCGCATATGTACGCAGCCCTGCCCGAAGTGGCCGTACATGGGGCTGCGATAGCGGTAGCGGACCATCAACGTCTCAAGCTGTCGCAGGTAGCTGCCGAGCGAGGCCGGCGGCACTGCCGCGTCCTCCCAGCCCTCCCAGCTATGCGGCTCGCCCGGCACGAAGACGGTTGCGCCGAGCGCCTGTTCCCGCACGTGCCACACCCGCGTGGCCGCCGCGCCTGCAAACCGCCGCGCGCTCAGCACCGGCGGCCATGCTTTCGCCTCATCGATGAATCCCGCAGCTTGCCGAAGCGCTTCCTCCGCAGTCCAGCCGCCGAACTCCGCCAGCAGAAATCCGCGGCCTTCGCCCAGCAGAGCGATGTCGTCAAGCGCAAGCCGCTTGCGGCGCATCATGTCCACCAGCAATCCGTCGAAGCCTTCCAGGCCGATCGGCTCCCAAGCGAGCACGCGCGGCACGGCGTCGGCGGCAACGAACTGGTCCTGGAAGGCGAGCACGACAAGTTGGCGGTGCTGCGGGCTGGGCACCAGCTTGAGCGTTGCGCCCAGCACCGTCGCACACGTGCCTTCGCTGCCGACCAGCGCCCGCGCGACATGGAAGCCGTTTTCCGGCAGCAGCTCGTCCAGGTTGTAGCCGGAGACCCGGCGCGGAATGCGCGGGAAGCGCGCTCGAATCTCGTCGGCATAGGTGTCGCGCAGGCGTTTGAGCCCCGCGTAGATGGCGCCACGCCGGCCGCCCTCGCGGATCGCAGCCTGCAACTGCTCGTCGCCGGTCGCGCCGACCGTCATGCGGGTGCCGTCGTAGAGCAGCACATCGAGCGACTCAATGTTATCGACGGTTTTGCCGCCCATCAAAGCGTGCACGCCGCAGCTGTTGTTGCCGATCATGCCGCCGAGGGTGCAGCGCGAGTGGGTTGCGGGGTCGGGCGCAAAGGTCAGCTCGTGCTGTTCGGCGGCTTCGCGCACGCGGTCCAGCACCACACCGGGCTCGACCTGAGCCGTACGGGCGGCAGGGTCAATTGCTAAGACGCGGCGCATGTATTTCGTGTAGTCGAAGACCACCGCCGCGTTGCAGGTCTGCCCGGCGAGGCTGGTGCCGGCGCCCCGCGCCAGCACCGGCGCGCCATGCTCTCGGCACACCGCCATCGCGGCGATCACATCCTCCGCGTCGCGCGGAATCACCAAGCCGATCGGCGCCTGACGGTAGTTGGAGGCGTCGGTGGAATACAGCGCGCGCGATCCCGCGTCGAAGCGCACCTCCCCGCGGACGACTCGCTTGAGAGCGGCGGCTAGCCCGTCGCCGGCGGAAATCACGGCGCGCGCAGAGGGCGGTTGCAGGATGGGAAAGGCGGGGGAGCTCACGCGCTCATCGTAACGCGCGCCTGTGAACTTGTTCCACGTGGAACATTCCTGTTTGCTCCGTTTCGGCCTGGCAAAAAGCGAGTAAGCATTGTGCTTTGAGTCGTTTAGCGCTGCACATGCGGGGCTGGCATAGGGTTTGGGGGAGTTGTGCTCACTGTGGTGTCTTCGAGGTCGATCGTGACATCCAGGTCGCACAGTTGAGACATGCGCTGTTGAAAAAGAGGTCTTTTG
>CAXTSA010000040.1:2895-13825 GCA_964246755.1 uncultured Acidobacteriaceae bacterium | reverse complement strand
GTTCTGGGGTGGCCTGTTCTCGATCATCGGCAACGGCGGCTACTACGGGTCGTACATTTACATCATTTGGCGCGCCATCCACGGCGGCTACGACATCGGTACGTTCGCCTTCATCACCGGCTCCGTGCAGCAGGCGCAAACCGCCCTGCAGCAGGTATTTTCGCTCGCCTCGGGCATCGCCGACCAGGCGCTTTTCCTTACTGACCTGATCGCCTTTTTCGACATGAAGCCGACCGTTGTCTCGAACCCGAATGGCCGCAAGGTCCCGCGCCCCATCCGGCAGGGTTTCGAGTTCCGCGATGTGTCGTTCGCCTACCCGGGCACAGAGCGGCGCGTACTCAAGAACTTCAACTTTACCCTGCGCCCGGGCGAGCGCATCGCGCTGATCGGCGAAAACGGCCAGGGTAAAACCACCGTCGTCAAGCTCATCACGCGGCTCTATGACCCAACCCAGGGACAAATCCTGCTCGACGGCGTGGACCTGCGCGAGTACGACCTCAATGACTTGCACCAGGAGATGGGCGTCATCTTTCAGGACTTCATGCGCTACGAGATGACGGTCCGCGACAACATCGCGGTGGGGCGCGTGGAGCTGCCCCACACCGAGGGCGACATCGCGGGGGCCGCTGAAAAGTCGCTCGCCGCCAGCGTCGTGGCCAAGCTCGCCGGCGGCTACGACCAGATGCTGGGCCGTCGCTTTGAGTCCGGCGTTGACCTGTCAGGCGGCGAGTGGCAACGCATCGCGCTGGCCCGCGCCTACCTGCGCGATGCTCAGCTCCTGATCCTCGACGAGCCGACCGCCGCGCTCGATGCGCGCTCGGAGCTCGAAGTCTTTGAGCGGTTCGCCGAGCTGACACAGGGCAAGATGGCCCTGCTCATCTCGCACCGCTTCTCGACCGTGCGCATGGCCGATCGCATCGTGGTGCTGGCCGGCGGGCAGCTGGTGGAGGAGGGCGACCACGCCCGCCTGATGGCGCTGGGCGGCCTGTACGCCGAAATGTTCGAAATGCAGGCGGCGAGCTATCGCTAGTGCCCCGCCTCTGAAGTCCGTACCATAAAAAGTGTCATCCTGAGCAAAGCGGTAGCGCTTGCGCCAAAGGACCTGCCTTCCGCGGCTCAGAAGCAAGATCTAAGGTCTGGAATACTGGAGCAGGTGCGTGACAGAGATTCGTTCTACCGAAACCGCGCAGACGGCGCCCGTGACACTCACCGAACAGCCGGCGTGGAATGCCGACACCCTGCGCGCCCAGGCGCGCGCCGACGCAAGCCAGTGGCAGGCGACACGGCACCCGGCAGGCGCAAGCGGGCTGCGCGCCCGCGCCGAGACCGCACGCGTCGCGCTCGATGCTCTGGTGCGCAAGCTCGACGCGCTGCCCGAGCCCGACGGCAAAGCAGGCGCCACCGATCCGCTGCTGGTCCTGCGCGAAAACCCGCGTCTGCTTCGCTCGGCGTTGAACGAGGTCGCCACCGGTCATCGCATCCTCAACCGGCTGCCCCGGCTCGCCCCGGCGGGCGAGGGCGAGGGCCTGCCTCGCGCCGCGGCCGTCGCTGCCGGCTACTTCCAGGCCACCGGCAACGCGTGGGACGCCCAGGCCCTGCCTATCTACATCGAGGAGGTGCAGAAAACAGAGCCGCTCGAATTACAGGAGCTCTGGTCGCTTTCCTCGATCATGAAGTTCCACCTCATGGAGCAGGCCGTCAGCGAGGGGGAAGCCGTGCTTGCCGCCGGCATTCCGCCGGGGCGCAATCGCGTCATCGATACCTGCATCAAGAGCCTGCGCGAGCTCGGCTATGCCGACTGGACCGTCGTCGCGGAGCCGCTGGTCGTCTTCGACCGTGTGCTGCGCGAAGACCCCGCCGGCGCCTACGGGCGCATGGACTTCAACAGCCGCGAAAGCTACCGCAAGCGCATTGCGCAGCTGGCCCAACATGCCGACCTCACCGAGGTGGAGGTCGCGAGCGAGGCCCTGCGTTTTGCCCGTGCCGCCCGCGCGCATTCCGTCGCGGACCCGCGTGTGTATGAGCGCGAGTCGCACGTCGGCTACTACCTGGTCGACGGCGGCGTCGACGACCTGTCGCACGCCATCGGCTACAGGCCGCCGTTTCCGGAGCGCATGCGCATAGCCGCCAAGCGCGACGCGGACCTCTTCTACATCGCGCCGATCGAGGTGCTCTCGGTCGTGCTCATCGTGGCACTGCTGCTGCCGATCGTGCCGTCGACCCACAACTTCCTGGCGCTGGTGCCGGCATTCCTGCTGCTGTTTCTGCCGGCGACCCAGGGCATCGTGGACCTGGTCAACAACGTGGTCACCGCGCTGTTCGAGGCGCGCGCGCTGCCCAAGCTCGAGTTCCAAAAAGCCGGCATCCCCGCCGATTGCGCCACGCTGGTCGCCGTGCCCACGCTGCTGCTCAGCGAAAAGCAGCTGCGCGAACTGGTCGCTGAGCTGGAAGTGCGTTACCTCGCCAACCAGGATCCGAACCTCCATTTCGCGCTCATCACGGACCTGCCGGACGCCGTCACGCGCCCACGCGAAAACGATTCGGACCCGCTGGTCTCGCTCGCCGTCAAACTCATCCACGAACTTAACGAGCGTTATAGCGGCGCACGCGGCGGACGCTTCACGCTCTTCCACCGGCATCGCATCTTCAACGCGCGGCAGGGCGTGTGGATGGGCTGGGAGCGCAAGCGCGGCAAACTGCTCGATTTGAACAAATACCTCGAAGGCGTGTTCGACGCGTTTCCGGTAAAAGCCGGGGGCATCCACGAGGTCCGCACTGTGCGCTACATCATTACGCTCGATTCGGACACGCAGCTGCCGCGCGGCACCGCTGCCGCGATGATCGGCGCCATGGCTCACCCTTTGAACCGCGCCGTCATCGACCCCGAGCGCCGCATCGTCACCGCGGGCTACGGCATCCTGCAGCCGAGGGTCGGCGTCAGCGTGCAATCAGCTTCGCAGTCGCGGCTGGCCGCGCTGTTCTCGGGGCAAACCGGATTTGACATCTACACCCGCGCCGTCTCTGACGTGTACCAGGACCTCTACGGCGAAGGCATTTTCACCGGCAAGGGCATCTACGAAATCTCCACGCTGCATGCGGTGCTTGACCGGCGCTTCCCGCGCAATTCCCTGCTCTCGCACGATCTGATCGAAGGCGCATACGCGCGCGCCGGCCTCGCCACCGACATCGAAGTCGTTGACGATTACCCCTCGCACTATTCGGCGTACACCCGCCGCAAACACCGCTGGGTGCGCGGCGACTGGCAGATCGCGCAGTGGCTTTTCCGCGACGTGCCGGATGAAACACGCAACAAGGTCCGCAACCCGATCTCGACAATCTCGCGCTGGAAGATCTTCGACAACCTGCGCCGTTCGCTGGTCGAACCGTTCACCATGCTGCTGTTCATAGCCGGCTGGACGGGACTGAATGGCGGCCCTCTGTACTGGACGCTGATCACGCTGCTGCTCATGTTCCTGCCGACGATCGTGCAACTGCTGTTCTCGCTCGGCCGCGCCTTCGTCTCGGACCAGGCCGGCGCTGTGGGCGAAGCGCTCGAAGGCGCGGGGCAGGCCGCGATCATTACGCTGCTAAACGTCGCGTTCCTGCCGCACTCCACCTTCCTCTCGCTCGACGCGATCCTGCGCTCGCTGGTGCGGCGCTTTATCACCGGCCAGCGTCTGCTCGAGTGGGAAACAGCCGCGGAGGCCGAGGCCGGCAAGCGCACCACGCCGGTAGACCGCTACCTGGCGGCAAGCCCTTTGTTCGCGCTCGCCGTCGCGCTGCTTCTGGTCTTCCGTGGCGGATCCAGCTGGTTCGCCGTCGGCGCCGGCAGCCACTTTTATGCTGTGCCTGCAGCCCTGCTCATCGCCCTGCCCGTGCTCCTGCTCTGGGCGGCCGCTCCGCTAATCACCGCCTGGCTGAACCGCCCGCCGCGCGAAGCTACCGCGGCTCTCGGCGACAAGGATGTCGCATTCCTCAGCGAACAGGCGCTGCGCATCTGGCGCTACTTCTACCAATTCGGCGGCGCCGAACATCACTACCTCGTCCCCGACAACGTGGAGGAGCAGAACCTATTTGAGGCCGCGCGCGTCTCTCCCACCAACCTCGGCCTGCTGCTCAACGCGCGCCAGGCCGCCGTTGAGTTCGGCTGGCTCACTGTGCCCGAGTTCGTCGAGCTCACCGCAGCCACGCTCGCGACGTTCACGACCTTGCCCAAGTATCGCGGGCACCTATACAACTGGTACAACACGCAAACGCTCGAGCCTTTGCAGCCGATCACAGTCTCGTCCGTCGACAGCGGCAACTTCGCCGCATCGCTCTACACGCTGCGCATGGGCGCGGCTGGGCTGCTCGAGCGGCCTCTCATCGACAATCGATTGTTCTCAGGCTTGCGGACCCAGCTCGCCGTATCGCAGCTGCCTGACTCGGGCTTGCCTGCCCCCGACAGAACGCTTGAAACAATGCTGCGCTGGGCGCTCGAACGCGCCGCCTTGCAGCCCGCGGCTGATGCGATGGCGACAGAAGAACAGCCCGCCAATGAGGCGACCTGGTGGCGCGACGAGCATGCCAGGCGCACAGACGCGATCGCCACACTCATCACGCAATACCAGCCCTGGCTGCTGCCCGAGTTCGCTCCGCTCCGCGGCGTTGCGCCCCTGGGTTTGCAGGCCGAAGCAGCGCACCCCGCCCTGGGCAACGCGCAGGATTTTGCCGTGCTGCTTGACGCCCGACTGCAGCAGTTTTCCTCGGCCCGCGGGGCGGGAGACGATACAACCCTGCACGTTCTGGCGGAGAGGCTGCGCTCCCTGATCCCGGCTGCCGCCGAGCACCTCGGAGCTCTTGCCACGGGCGTCACGCGCTGCTCCGGCGAGGCATTCCGGCTGGCCACGGAGATGGACTTCGGCTTCCTGGTCCAGCGTGACCGCCAGATGCTCTCGATCGGCTATGACGTGCCGGGCCATGAGCTACATCAAGCCTGCTATGACATGCTGGCATCCGAGGCGCGTGTCGCCGCCTTCATCTGCGTCGCAAAAGGCGACCTCGAACAAACGAGCTGGTTCAAGATGGGGCGCACACACACGCTCGCCTACGGTCATGCCGTGTTGTTGTCATGGACCGGCACCATGTTCGAGTACCTGATGCCCTCGCTCTGGATGCGCTCCTACCCGGACACGCTGATGGCGCGCACGCTCAGCGGTGTCGTCGAGGTCCAGCGTGCTTTCGCAAAACGGCTCGGGCTGCCGTGGGGCATTTCGGAGTCAGGCTACGCCGAGATGGACGACGCGGGCCACTATCATTACCAGGCCTTCGGCATCCCGGCGATCGCGCTCAAGTGGGACGCGACCGCGGGGCCGGTCGTCTCGCCCTACTCCAGTTTTCTTGCGCTCGGCATCGAGCGTGACGCAGCGCTGCGCAACCTGCGCACCATGGCCAAGGCCGGCTGGGGCGGCGCCTATGGCCTGTATGAGGCGGTGGACTACGTGCATGGCCGCGAGCGCCCACGGCTGGTACGCGAATGGATGGCGCACCACCAGGGCATGTCGCTGATGGCGCTCCTGAACCTGCTGCACGACGACGCCTGCAAACGCTGGTTCCACGCGAACCCGCACCTGCAGGCGACCGAACTGCTGCTCCACGAGAAGCCGATTCGCGAAGCCGCGCTACGGCAGGAGGTGAAGCAGCAGCCCATGAAGAGCGCCAAGACCGACTGAACTAGATGTGCGTAAGCACCGGCACCTGCGCCGCGAAGTGTTTTCGGTACACGCTTAGCACTTTCTCGGAGCGCTCGGGGTCCGTCGACCAGCTTCTTGAAACCTGCGTGACAAACTGCTCGCCGGTTTGCGCTTCGAGTGCTGCTCGATAATGCGGGTATCCGGCCTCAAGCGCGCGCAGCAACGTCATGCGCTCGGCGAAGCAGTCCTGCCAGTCGCTGAAAACCATCCACTGCGCCTGCACCGTGACCCACGCTCCGTGCAGGCATTCGCGCGTAGGTAGAGAGAGCGAGCCGCCGCGCGGAGGGTGCGACTGTTTCTGACCGAAAAGATTGTTGGCCTCGACGGCAAGCGCGGAGCTGCCCCAGGCGGACTCAAGCGCGGCTTCGCAGGCCGCATGCTCCGGAAAGATGTGCCCGGCCAGGCGCGCGGCTTGCGCGGCTTTCTCAAGAAACTCTGCAGGTGTCATCAGCTTCTTCTCCCAAAAGAAAAAGGCGCGCCATCGGCGCACCCTTGTCTCTCAAGTATTCCAGCTTTGCCCCGAATTCCCTGCCACCAATTGCCCTCAGCTACACGACAAAATACTTCGCCTGCGGATGGTGCACGACGAGCGCGTCTGTACTCTGCTCGGGCTCCAGGTGAAAGCCCTCGGTCAGGCGCACACCTATGTTTTCCTCCGGCCGGAGCAGCTCGAAGATCTTCGTCTGATCTTCCAGATTCGGGCACGCCGGGTAGCCGAACGAGTAGCGAGAGCCCCGATACTTCTGATGGAACAACTCGCGCGTCTCAGGCGCGTCCTCGCCCGCAATGCCAAGCTCCTCGCGCATCAACTTGTGCGAGTACTCGGCAAGCGCCTCGGCTGTTTCGACGCCAAGCCCATGCACGTACAGATAACGCGTAAAATCCCCCGCGTCGAAAAGCTTCTTGGTTTCCTCGCTCGCGCGGTCCCCGATCGTAACGACAGAAAAACCGATCACGTCCATACGGCCCGAGTCCTTCGGATGAAAAAAATCTGCGATTGAAAGTTTGCGGCCGTCACGCTGGCGCGGAAAATGAATGCGCAGGCGCTCGCGAGGCGCAGCGGCGTTCGCATCGTCCGCCTCATACACGACCACATCGTTGCCGTCCGACTGCGCGGGATAAAAGCCATACACCAGCTTCGGCCAAAACCATTTCTTCTGCTTGATCTCCTGCTTCAATTCATTCAGGATCGGCCGGTACTTCTCTTCGACCAGCCGCAGGTAATCGCTCGCCGAAGCCGTCTTGAGCTGCCACTGGTTCTTGAACAGCGCCGTTTCGTTGATGTAACTGAAGATCAGGTCGAGATCGAAATCCTTTCGCACGCGGCAGCCGTAAAAAGCCGGCACCGGCGTCTGCTCCTCCGGTACCACCCAGCTTGAACGAACCACCGGCGCCTCCGCCAGCGCCTGCTGCGCAACCACATGCGGAGCCGCCTGAAACACCTTGACCGTGCTGCCTTCCGCGATGCGGCGCCCGCGTACGTCCTCTTCCCCTGCCAGATCGCTCATCACATGCAGCCCGGCAAACGCGTCCTCCGCGTAGAAAACAGCAGCCGAATACTCCTGCCGCAAATCCTGCTCGACGTACTTCCGCGTCAGCGCCGCGCCGCCGCAGATCACCGGTGTCGTCATCGCAAGCCGCTCCAGATCCTGGATGACATACTTCATCTCGAGCGTCGACTTCACCAACAGCCCGCTCAAACCGATCGCGTCCGCCTTGTGCTCCTGCGCCGCCTTGATGATCACGTCCGCCGGCTGCTTGATGCCAAGGTTCACCACTTTGTAGCCGTTGTTCGACAGGATAATGTCGACCAGGTTCTTGCCGATGTCGTGCACATCGCCCTTCACCGTCGCGAGCACGATGGTGCCCTTCTGCGTGCCTTCCACGCGCTCCATCTTCGGCTCAAGATACGCAACCGCCGCCTTCATCACCGCGGCCGAATCGAGCACCGAGGGCAGTTGCATCTTGCGCGCGCCGAACAGGTCGCCTACCGTCTTCATCCCGTCCAGCAGCACCGTGTTGATCAACTCCAGCGGCGTATAGGTCTCAAGCGCTGTGTCAATCACCTGCTCCAGCGATTGCTTCTCCGTGCCCTGCCCAAGCGAGCGCTCGCCGCGAATGATCAGCTGCTTCAGCATGTCCTCAAGCGTCAGATTTTCAAGAACCGCTTCTTCCTGCACCGCGCTTCCATCAATGCTGCTGAAGTACGCCATGTACCCCTGCAGCGGATCGCCCTCGGAGGTATCGCGGAAGATCAGCTTGCGCGCCAGCTCCGCTTCTCGCTCGGGAATCTTGTACAGCGGATAAATCTTCGCGTAGTTCACAATCGCCGCATCGAGGCCCCGATCGACCGCCTCTTTCAGGAACACGCTGTTCAATACCCGCCGCGCATACGCGTTCAGCCCGAACGAGATATTACTCACGCCAAGGATCGTCTTCGCTTTCGGCAGCTCCTGCTTGATGCGCCGCACGGCCTCGAGCGTTTCGATTCCAGCGTCGCGATAGTCCTCCTGCCCGGTTGAAATCGGCAGCGTCAGCGCGTCGAACAAAATATCCTCGCCGCGCATTCCGTAGCGCTCGGTTGCCATCTCGTAAATTCGCTTCGCAATCGCAACCTTGCGATCCGCGGTAAGCGCCATGCCTTCTTCGTCGATGGTCAGCGCGATTACGCCGGCCCCGTAGCGCTTTGCCATCGGCAGTACTTTACTCGTGCGCTTCTCGCCATCCTCCAGATTGATCGAATTGATGAGCGGCTTGCCCGGCACCCGCTTCAGCGCTTCCTCGATCACGTCCGCTTCGGTCGAGTCGATCAGGATCGGCGCCGTCACCCGCGTCGCGATCTTCTCGAGCACGCCGTTCATGTACGCCTTTTCGTCCTCGCCCACCACCGCGCAGCACAGGTCCAGCATCTGCGAGCCTTCATTCGCCAGCCGCTTCGCCATCGCGAGAATACCGTCGTAGTCCCCGGCGCGCACCATGTCGCGGAAATGCGCGACACGCGTCGTCGTGTTCATCTCCTCGGCGACAATCACCGGCTGCCCGTCCACCTCCAACGGAATCGCCGAGAACGCACTTGCCGCTACGCCCTGCGGCTTTACCTCGCGCCGGGCCGGCACAGCGTCCTTCACCGCTTCCACTACAGCGCGCAGGTGCGCGGGAGTCGTCCCGCAACAGCCGCCCACTACCTGCACGCCATACTCGGTCACGAATCGGCGATGGTATGCCGCAAGCTCCGCCGGGGTGAGCTTGTACACGGCCACACCACCCTCGTTCTGCGGTAGCCCCGCGTTCGGCAACACGCTGATCGCGCGCGCGGAGTTCTGGCACAGGAACCGCACCGCGTCATTCATCTCCGCGGGTCCAGTCGCGCAGTTCAGCCCGATGATGTCCGGGTCGAAGCACTCCACCACCGCCAGCGCCGCGCCAATCTCCGAGCCCAGCAGCATCGTGCCGGTCGCCTCAAGCGTCACCTGCATCTGCAGCGGCAGCCGCTTGCCCGCCGCGCGCATGGCGTCCTGGCACGCCGCGAGCGCGATCTTCGCCTGCAGCAGATCCTGGCTCGTCTCGATCAGCAGAATATCGACGCCGCCCTCAATCAGCGCGCCGGCCTGCTCGCGGTACATCGCCGCCATTGCGTCATAGCCGATATGCGCGAGCGAGGGCAGCTTGGTCGTCGGCCCGATCGAGCCGGCGACAAAGCGCGGCTTGCCAGGCATCGAAAACTGCGCGGCGACTTCTTTCGCAAGCCGCGCCGCGGCGAAGTTCAGCTCGTGTGTTTTGTCCCCAAGCTCGTACTCATCCAACACCACGCGCGTCGAGCCAAAGCTATTGGTTTCGACAATGTCACAGCCCGCCTCAAAGAAGCTCGCATGAATGCTGCGGATGATGTCGGGCCTCGACAAAACCAGCAGTTCATTGCAGCCCTCCTTGCCCCAGTAATCATCGACTGTGGGCGCATGGAGCTGAATATTGGTGCCCATGGCGCCGTCATATACAAGGACGCGCTCATGGAGGAGTTCAAGGAAATTGGGCATAGAGTGATGGGGAATAAGCAGAGTAGCCCCAATTCAGATTGTAGCTTGCGCCACCCTGCCCCACCGTCTTTCCACGCCGGCGCAGGCGCACTGCAATCCGCGCGCTGCACTTGACCGGGAAATTACAGCACCGGCTCCACAGGATCGACCACCCAGATCGTCAGCTCTCCATCGAGCATCGGCTGCATCTGGACCGTGGCGTTTTTGAAGTGATCGGAGTCCTTATGCCCCTCGAACTCCTCCGACCCGGCATACTCTTCGCTGAAGAGAAACTCTCCCCCGTCAGTGGTCTCGAATAACTCGTAGAGCTCCACTCCATCCTCAAGCCGGCTGGCCTTTACCAGTTCCAGTAGTGTCTCCCGAAGTTCTTGCTCTTTCCCTGCTTTTGACTTCGCGCGCGCAAACACCCGTACCTTCGCCATGCTGTCCCTCCGGTCATTTGGATGCAGTCCCAAACGAAAAGCGGCGACCCGTAGGCCGCCGCTCTGCCGCTTTTTCCGCCGACTACTTGGTCGAGTCCGCGCCCTGAGCAATCGCCCCCGGCATGCCGACATTCTGAACCAGCATATCTTCCTTGCGCATCACGAGCGTCCCCGCGTTCAGGCTGGCCAACTCGAAGCCGTGCCCGTGGGTGATGGCGTCGGTCGGGCAGGCTTCCACGCAGTAGCCGCAAAATATGCACCGGTTGTAATCGATGTTATAAACCTTGGCATAGCGCTCGGCGCTTGAAATGCGCGTCTCCGCCGTATTCTCTGCGGCCTCAATGTAGATGCAGTTCGCCGGGCAGGCCGCCGCGCACAGGAAGCACGCAACACACTTTTCCAGGCCGTTCTCATCGCGCTGCAGCACGTGCGCGCCACGGAAACGCTCCTGCAACACCGCGCCACGCAGCGGCCCTGGGCCGTCGGGGTAGTTCTCCACTTCCGTCGGCTTGAACATCTCCCCGAAGGTGATGCTCATGCCCTTGGCAATGCCTGTGATGTTGCGAACGATCGACATAGCGGTATTATACCGTTGCCGGGCTTCTAAACTGGGCAGAGCGGGAGTCGGCTTCGCACAGCGGCAATCTCTCAAACGCTATGGGTGAATTACGACCCAGTGGAGCGCAACCGTGCTTGTGGACAAAACCTATGCTCTCGTAACGATCATCGTTCTCGCGTCGGT